>NZ_RQFO01000014.1 GCF_004770045.1 Leptospira montravelensis | reverse complement strand
CTTATAACCCACTGTTTGCCACTAGACGGATGGCAGGGGCGGGGGAGGTGTTTCTTGGGGAACTTCTTTTTTTACTGGAGTAATGAACTGCGCCTTTAACTCATTTGTGAAGGGAGATAATACGATGGAAAAGGAAATAAATCCAAGTAAAATTCGATGATTGCCTGTGTACATAATTTACCACCTGGTTTTTGGTCAGTGAATACAGTTTGGTTTAACGATCAAACTTTATATTTATCGGTTCGTATGTGTCCTAGGCTTTTAGGGTAGGAAAATTATTGACCAAATTGAATTTTTTGAAAAATTATAGTCCTAATTTTTTCCATCCATCATATCCCAGTTTAGCGAATGTCGTTCTGTTATTTTTATAGATACTATCGATATTTGGATGTGTGTCTGCAATTTTACTAATGGAATCTTCACGTAACAAGTGTAATGTCGGATAAGGGGATCTCCCCACGAAATTAGTTATGTCGTTTATATTTTTGTCAGCAAACTGAAATTGAGGATGAAAGTTGGCAATTTGAATGACTCCTTCTAAAGCTAATTGATTTAATAGAAGTTCCGCCTCGTCCAAAAAATCATTTTGGTCCAAAAAATCTTCCAAAACATAAGGATGGACGATAAGTGTTGTTTCAGTTAAGAGTGGTTCGGATTCGCTTAAATATTTTAGTTCAGATTCTAAGGTAAAAAGTAAATCCTTTTTTGTTTTAGAATCACTAATCACATAACGAATTGTATTCGACTGGAAAGGAAGTTTGGCAAAAGGGCAAAGGTTAAGTCCAATGACTGATTTCAAAATCCAATTTTTAGTTTTATCCAAAATTTCATCTTCGTTCTGTATCGGACTTTTTTGTGACATGATTCGAATTTCCTTTTTTTAAATTTGCCGAAATACCAAGATTCATCCTATAGACCAAAAGTAATCTAAGTTATGGAATGATGTTTTTATTTTTTAGAAAATATTCTAAAAAATGGCCATAACCTTGGAAAGTGAGTTGGAAACCGAATATTTGATTTACGGAGTGATGACTCCACGAGAAGTTTTCAAATAATAGTTCTTTATGACAGATATTCCAACAAATTTGACTCAATTCCTTTTTGAACAAACTACCAGGACAGAACGTGAATGGTTAGAAGAACAAACCACAAAAAATGATTTGGATTTGATGACTGCCTTTGTTGCAGCACCTCGCTTTTTATCAAAAAAAATAGTTTCTTACGATTCTAAATCGAAAGGAAATTTAATCCCTAATTTAATAGGTTTCCAAGTAGACGGATGGAATTTAGTTCGTTTGACTCGTGTTTGGTTGTTGTTACATCTGACTCCGGAACCAAAAGAGCAGTTTGTCAAAAATATAGAAACCTTGTTCGATACTGCCGAATTAAATGAGTTAGTTGCTCTTTATTCTGCATTACCAGTTCTTCCTTATCCTAGGGAATGGTTGCCCAGAGCTACAGATGCAGTACGTTCCAATATGGGATTTGTATTCGATTCCATTGCTTTATCAAATCCATATCCAGAACTTTATTTTTCTGAGTTAGCCTGGAACCAGTTGGTTTTAAAAACTATTTTTAATGGTAAACCTATCCATTGGATATACGGTTTAGATCGACGGAAAAACAAAGAATTGGCGATTGCTATTTCGGATTTTATAGAAGAACGTTTTGCAGCAGGTCGAAAGTTACCATTACAAATTTGGAGATTAGTTGCTCCTTTTGTCGATGAATCCAAACATCCTAAACTGATATCTCTTTTGAATTCTAATCTTCAGATAGAGAGAGAAGTTGCTGCTCTTGTATGTTTTGAATCCAAAAATTTAGAACTTCTTTCCTTATTATCGAAATACCCTGATTTAGAATTATCTATAAAAAATGGAGAATTGGATTGGTCTAAGATTGAGTCCATTCCAGAATAAATTTTTATGTGCCAAAATCACAAAGAACCATCCGCAAATCCTTCGCATTTTGAATCCATATCGTCAGCAGAAGAGAAACCAACTCATCGAGATTTGTTATGGGAAGATTACCAAAACCTAATCCAGGGTATGCGGTTTTTTGATCCACACATACATATGGTTTCAAGAACAACTGATGATTATCAGATGATGGCAAAAGCAGGAATTGTTGCCATCATTGAACCTGCTTTTTGGGTGGGTCAACCAAGGACGGGGCTTTCTAGTTTTAAAGATTATTATAGTAGTCTTGTCGGATGGGAAAGATTTCGATCATCCCAATTTGGAATCAAACATTATTGTACGATGGGATTAAATTCAAGAGAAGCAAATAACGAACGTCTTGCGGACGAGGTAATGGAAATATTACCTTTGTTTGCTTATAAAGAAGGTGTCGTTGGAATCGGCGAAATTGGATTTGATGACCAAACACCTTTGGAAGAAAAATACTATCGTTTGCAACTAGAACTTGCGAAAAAAGCAAAATTGCCGGTACAAATTCACACTCCCCATCGAGATAAAAAACGAGGTACAGAAAGGAGTATGTCCATTGCTTTAGAACATGGGCTTGATCCGTCCTGGGTTGTAGTTGATCATAACAATGAAGAAACCGTAAAATCAGTGTTAGACCAAGGTTTTTGGGCAGCCTTTACCATTTATCCTTTTACAAAAATGGGAAACGAACGGATGGTTAACGTAGTTGAAAAGTATGGATCCGAAAGAATAATGATCAACTCCAGTGCCGATTGGGGAATTTCCGATCCACTAGCCATTCCAAAAACAGCAGCACTCATGATACAAAAAGGAATTCCACTTGAGGTCATTCGAATGGTTACTTATCAAAATGCGATCGATGCATTTGCAAAAAGTGGTCAAATTGATATAAATGATTTTGAAACGGAATTCCAACCCGATCCAAATGCTAAGTTTCATGGCAACTCTATCCTTAGGGGTGGCCAACAACCGGTTCCCAATAAAAATTCTCTCTTCATCCAATAAATGAATCTAAAAGCTTACATTACACTGTTTCGACCGGCAAATGTAGTAACGGCACTGGCTGATATACTTGCTGGTATGGCCATAGTTGGTTTCGTTTGGAAAGACAATACCCCTATTTTTCTATTACTTTCCACAATAGGTTTGTATGGCGGTGGAGTCGTATTAAATGATTATTTTGATGTATCCATTGACATAAAAGAAAGGCCAGAACGACCAATTCCAAGTGGAAAAGTTTCTAAAAAATCTGCATTGGTTTTTGGAATTTTACTTTTAGGAATGGGGCTCGGATTTGCTTTTTTATACCAAATCACAAGTGGATGGATTGCCTTTAGCATTATTGTCCTAATTCTTACTTACAATCGTTTTGCGAAACATCATTCCGTATTTGGTCCAATTGTAATGGGAATGTGTCGCGGTGGTAATTTAATTCTCGGAATGAGTTTGGTATCCGAAATCAAAACATTCGAAATTTCTCTTTCTATTCTTCCCATTTTTTATATAGCTGCTATAACGATGGTGAGTCGCGGCGAAGTTCACGGCGGAAAAAAGATACCTTTGTTATTAGCTGGTGTTTTATACTTTGTTGTTTTTATTTGTATCTCTTATTTGTCGTTTCGATTGGGAAATTTAATGAAAAGTATCCCTTTTGTGGTTTTACATATAGCGATGGTTATCCCACCGCTAATTCGAGCCCATCAAAATCCAATTGGTCCAATGATTGGAAAGGCAGTTAAGATGGGAGTGATTACCCTCATTCTTTTGAATGCATCTTTTGCTGCAAGTTTCGGATTTTTGCCTACCGCAATTGTTATATTTTGTTTATTACCCCTTTCTTTGGTTTTAGCAAAATCGTTTTCTGTAACCTAGAGATTTTTTATGATTGAAGATTTTTTTTCTCCTCTTATTTCAGAGTTTCAAATCACTTATAGATATAAAGTTCACTTTACTAAAGATATTTTTCAAATAGATAATCCAGTTTTAAGAAATTTTTTTATTTCAGAAAAAAAACAGGGCCTTGTTAAAAAAGTAATGGTGGTGCTAGATGAAAGACTGATCCAGTATCATCCGAATTTAGTTTCAGATATAAAAAATTACTTTCAGGATTTGGAAACTTTTCTTCAGCTAACAGGAGATATAATTCAAATACCCGGTGGTGAAGAATGTAAAAATAACCAAGAACTTTGGGAATTTTTAGTCAATGCTGTAAATACAAATGGAGTCGATAGACATTCCTATTTCCTTGTCATAGGAGGAGGAGCAATTCTCGATTTGGTTGGATATGTAGCGGCTGTGTCTCACCGCGGTATTCGTTTGGTTCGAATCCCAACGACTGTGCTTTCACAAAATGATTCCGGTGTGGGAGTGAAAAATAGCATCAATTACCAAGGTAAAAAAAATTTTCTAGGCACCTTTGCCCCACCTGTTGCCGTGTTTAACGACCTCCGATTTTTAGAAAGTTTAGATGATAGAGACTGGCGCTCTGGTATGGCCGAAGCTGTCAAAGTGGCGTTAATCAAAGATAAAGATTTTTTTCATTGGATCGAATCAAATGCCAGTGCATTATTAAATCGAAATTTAAATACAATGGCTAATCTGATCCACCGCTGTGCAGAACTACATATGGATCATATTTCCAATGGTGACCCGTTTGAATTTGGATCTTCTCGGCCATTGGATTTTGGACATTGGTCTGCTCATAAATTAGAATACCTAACTCAGTTTTCTTTAAGACATGGAGAAGCTGTGGCGATTGGTATGGCACTGGATACGGTTTATTCTTATCAAAAAGATTTTTTATCAAAAGACGATTGTATACGGATTCTTTCTTTATTGAAAACACTTGGGTTTTCAATTTATCATCCTATGTTATCGGATGGAGAAAAACGGAATTTATATTTGGGATTAGAGGAGTTTCGAGAACATTTGGGGGGTCAACTCACCATAGTATTGTTAGCTGAAATTGGAAAATCTTTGGAAGTTCATGAAATGGATTTAAAAACAATAGATACTTCTGTAAATTTCTTAGAAACCTATCTATGAAAACTAAATACGGACATCTTACATACTGTTCTAATATCCATCCAGGGGAAACTTGGTCGGATCATTTTTTGCAACTCAAAGAAAATCTTCCAATGATTCGTGCGAATGTATCACCGAATGCACCGATGGGCATTGGACTAAGGTTATCCAATGAAGCTTCGCTTGAACTTATAAAACCAGATATTATTTCTGAATTCCAGGCTTGGTTAACCAAGGAAGGATTTTACGTTTTTTTGATCAATGGGTTTCCTTACGGTGGCTTTCATAATACAGCCGTTAAAGAGAATGTTTATCATCCTGATTGGGCCACCACGGATCGATTGAATTATACACTTCGTTTGTTCTCTATTTTATCACAATTATTACCGGAAGGTTTGGAAGGAGGAGTTTCGACACCTCCCATATCCTATCAATTTTTTGACAAAACGGATGCAGAAAGGAAACAAAGAGTCAAATCTGCTACTCAAAATATCACCGAACTCCTTCATCATTTGATTCAAATCCAAATGGATACAGGAAAAGTTTTACATTTAGATATAGAACCGGAACCGGATGGAATTTTAGGGAATGTCGAACTTTGGATTCGGTGGTATTTAGATGTTTTTCTTCCTAAGTCAATTCCTGGAATTCAATCCCAATGGGGGTTTACCAAAAAAATTGCTGAGAGTAAAGTTCGTGATCATATTAGAATTTGTTTAGATGTTTGTCATTCCGCTGTGAGTTTTGAAGAAAACAATACAGTGGTTAGGTTGTTACGAGAAAATTCTATAAAAGTGGGTAGAATTCAAATTAGTTCTGCTTTAAAAGTAAAGTTCCCAGAAAATCCTAAACCAACTTTGGATTTACTAAAACATTTTGAGGAACCAACTTATTTACACCAAGTAGTCATAAAGTCAAAGGATGGGCAATTAGAATCCTTTCCTGATTTGCCAAATGCTTTACAAAGAGATGTTAAACCTTTTGAGGAATGGCGAATCCATTTTCATGTTCCTGTATTTTTAGATAGTTATGACCTTTTATCTTCGACTCAAAGTGAATTAGTTAGTCTATTGAATTTACAAAAGGAACTTACTTTCACTAATGCTTTGGAAGTGGAAACTTATACTTGGGAAGTATTACCTAAAGAATTACAAACTCCAATAACTACATCCATCATTCGTGAATTATTTTGGGTTAAATCAATTTTAGATAGAGAAATAAATCTATAGGTTATAAAATGAAAAAAACAAAAACTAACTCATTCCAAAAAACAGTTGTCATCGATGTTGTGGGACTTAGTTCTCATTTGGTTTGTGAATTTACTCCTTTTCTCAAACAGTTTTTAGAAAAAAGAAATACAATACTCATTGAACCAATGATCCCTGCTGTGACTACCAGTGTTCAATCCACGTATTTGACAGGGAAGTGGCCTAACCAACATGGAATCGTTGGGAATGGTTGGTATGATCACAAAGACTCAGAAATTAAATTTTGGAAACAATCCAACCATCTAGTAGAGAGTGAAAAAATTTGGGAAAGGGCAAAGAAGATCGATCCCCAATTCACTTGTTCAAAAATGTTCTGGTGGTACAATATGTACGCAAGTGCTGATTATTCGGTGACACCGAGGCCACAATACCATGCAGATGGTGTGAAGGCACCTGATTGTTATTCTAATCCCCCGGAACTTCGAGACGAATTACAAAATGAACTAGGTCAGTTTCCACTTTTCCATTTTTGGGGACCAAATGCCAATATAAAATCTACACAATGGATAGCGGATGCAACACTCTTCGTAGATAAAAAATATAACCCCACACTCACATTGGTTTATCTTCCGCATTTAGATTATTGTTTGCAAAAATTTGGACCAGACCTTTCAAAAATTCAAAAGGAACTTTCAGAAATTGATACGGTTCTTAAACAATTAATTGAATACTACGAAGGACAAAATACAAAAATCATTTTGTTATCAGAATATGGAATGACTCCAGTCCATCGTCCGATTCATATCAATCGAATCCTCCGAGAGAATGGTTTACTTTCACTTCGTAAGGAACGATGGTATGAACTTTTAGATCCAGGTGCGTCAAAGGCGTTTGCGGTCTCGGACCACCAAATTAGTCATATTTATTGCAAAGATTCCGAAACAAAAACAAAGGTAGAAAGGATTGTAAAAAACATTCCAGGAATTCTCCTTGTTTTAGATAAAAAAGCGCAAAAGAAATATCATTTGGACCACGAACGTTCCGGTGATTTAGTATTAGTAGCAGATTCAGATTCTTGGTTTACCTACTATTACTGGTTAGATGATGCGAAAGCACCAGATTATGCTCGTTTGGTGGATATTCACAGGAAACCTGGATATGATCCTTGTGAGATGTTTTTAGATCCTAAAAAACCAGGCGTTAAATTGAGAGTAGGGCTGAAATTATTACAAAAAAAACTAGGATTTCGCTACCTTATGAATGTGATCCCTTTGGATGCCCATTTGGTAAAAGGCTCTCACGGGTCTATACATGAAAAAAAGGAATTTTACCCTTTATTTTCGGGAGGTCAGTCATACCCCCGAAAAGAAATTTCTGCTAATAAAGTGTACGATTTGATTTGGGATCAGATGACAGCAAAGATTTAAATGTTTGACTGGTTAGCTTCCGGCACATTATTTTTGATTCAGTGTCCGTAGAAGAAATCAAAGTTGTTAATTATTCCAAAGGTGCTGCCATCGTTGTGCAGAATTCCATCAATACTGGAAACTTTTTTATTGTAAGATCTGGCCGAGTATCAGTCGATTCTGAGCATATTGTTGTGGATCACGAACTCTCCTTTTATGAAGCGGGGGATAGTTTTGGCCTAGTCTCTGCTCTCACCGAACATCGATTTTTGGTGACTTTGTTTGCGGACACTGATGTAGAGTTAGTCCAAATTCCCATTCGACTCTTGGGTTCCTATCTGAAACAAAGAAAGGAACTCGCTATGAAGATCTTAGGTCTTTATTCCAGGGAGCTAAGAACCTTACAAAAGCACCTATCTAAGGCGAACAAACCCTCAGACCGCGAATACCACCCAGAAAGATTACTTCTCAACGCGAGAACCTATTTAACTTGGCAAAAACCAAATTTAGCAGCTTATTCATTACAGACTTTTTTAAAATGGTCTAAGGAAAACAATTCCACTGCCAATGTGGCGGAGGCAACGGAACTTCTCAGATCCATCGGATCCAATTACAAACCTTTTGTTTGGGAGAGCATGCAAGCAACTTTAGATGCTGGCGAAATCCTCTTTGTCGAAAGTGAAAAGAACAATGAAATTTATGTAGTGTTAGAGGGAAATGTTAAACTATTTGGAATCGTTCGCGGTTTTGAATATGTAATCGATGTTTTAGGGCCAGGAGAAATTTTCGGAGAGATGTCTCTCATTGACAATGCACCGCGAATGGCCTCGGCCATTACTGAAACCAAAAGTAAAATCCTTCGTGTCACGGCAGATAGTTTATTTGAATCTGTAGGTCCCTCTTTATTACAAAAAATCTTTGAAAGTATCGCCAGACGGATTTGGTTTTCTCACCAGCGCCTTGTAATCCTAAGATTGAAAACTCCCGTCATTAGGCTCTATGCTTATTTATACAATTCGATTCGGGACCAAGACATCCGTTTGGGTAGAAACTTAGATGAAAGTTTAGCTAATCCGCATTCGATTTATATCCAGATGGAAGAACTATGTAATATGTGCGGGATCATTAAAGTAAAACAGGAAACTATCAAAGAGTTCCTAAGTGATACAAACCTGATCATTGAACCGAATCGAATTACGATCAAAAGTCGGAAACGATTGGAGGAAAAGCTTGGGCATTATAAATCAAAAGAAGGGCAAATTGTTGCCTAACGAACCACTAAAAATAATTTGAATGGGTTCTATGTGGCCCTTGTCTTAAAAAGAAACGGAGACCATTTTTCCGACTGGCAAAAATTTGTAATGATTTTTTTTACCACTGTGTTCTAGTTCGGTGATGAAAAAATTTCTCGTGTATTCTCTCGGGGCTTTCTACATAATCGCTGGAACCAACCATTTCTTTTCTCCAGAATTTTATTTAGAAATGATGCCAGACTATCTGCCTTTCCACGAACTTTTAAATGTCACGAGTGGGCTCGCTGAAATTACCTTAGGTTCTCTGGTTCTTTATGAAAGAATGCGATATATGGCTAGTTTTGGAATCATCCTTCTTTTACTCGCCATCTATCCTGCAAATATAAATATGCTTTTAACGGCCTTGGACGGAAAAGATTATGGAGTTCCTATTTGGGCTTTGTATGCTCGGTTGCCATTCCAATTTTTATTCATTTATTGGGCATGGTTAGTAAGAAATTATAAATGGACAAATGAAACAACCTAACCCCTGTGAGTTAGGTCTTGTTGGTTTCTTCGTTTACAATTTTTTTGCTTTGGGAAGAGTGAACCTTTCGACTTAGGTAAATTTATAGGTTAGAAGTTTTAAATATCACCTGAGTTTTATTTACAAAGAATGACTAAAGAACCCAAAAGAACATCGCAAGAAATGACTAAAAAAGCAGGTCAATGGACCTTTCTTTCAAACCATGCTCATGTTTTGATATGTTTGAGCAAGGATCCAGACATGCGGTTAAAAGATGTTGCCTTGTTGGTTGGAATCACGGAGAGAGCAGTTCAAGCCATAGTCAAAGATTTGGTGGATGCTAAAATTTTAGAGAAAAGTAAAGACGGACGACGTAACCAATATATCATCCAAACAGAACAAAAATTACGCCATCCCTTAGAAGCAAATCATTCCATTTTAGAACTTTTACGTTTAGGAAAATAAATTATCTGTCTATCTTGTATTGTTACTTTCTTCCAACTCTTTGACTTTAAGAACAATCCATTCATTTCTAGGTACAGGAATTCCTAACTCTTTCGCAGTTTTTACAACTTCCCCATTAATAAATTCAATTTCTGTTTTTCTTCTAGCATCTAAATCTTGAACCATAGAGGTGCGAATCTTGAAGTATTTTAATCCAAGTAAAATCAAGATCAAATGGGAAATCCATCTAGGTAGGGAACCTGGGCCTTCGCCTAATTTTTGAATAGAGAAAGATCCGGGGACCACTTGTTCTTTGATTTGCAATTGGTTCATCAATAATTTTATTTCAGTAAGCGTTTCCAATGCTTCCGATCTTGACTTTCGGTTTAGAAATAGTTCACCTAAACTTAGCTGCTTTGATGCTGCAAGTCCATTGATGATGGAATTAATCGCTAATTTATGCCACCTATATCCACTAAGTTTGTCTGTCAAAACCACAGGTATGTAAGGGGAAAGTATTTGGTTCCATAGCGGATCGGGTTTGGTACCGGTGACATCACCAAGAATTAAACTACCGACATTAGATTGGTAATAAGTATGATTAGATAAGGTTTGGGTATTCCATCCAACAACTCCTCCTATGATTTTATTTTTATAGGATTTGAATTGTTGTTCGGGGATTCCATTTTGAATCAAAATCCATTTTCCATTAGGTTTTAGAAGTGATTTTGTTTCTTCCAAGTATTCGGAGAGATTCTGATTTTTACAACCGATGAAAATATAATCAAATTTTTCTTGGTTATCTTGAATCATCGTTAGGTGATCTGTCAATTCGAATTGAACCAATTTTCCATTCGGGCCTTGAAAACCAATAGGACTATTTTTTAATGATAAAAATCTTGTTTGATTTCGACACAAGATTTGAAACGGAATTTTGTTTTGATAAAGTGATTGAACGATAGTTATGGTTACAGAACCAATCCCACTAATCGCAATGGAAGGATAAGTAGTTAACATATATTAAGTGGGAAATTATTTTCCTCTTAAAGTGATGACAAGTTTTGCAGCATCCAGTTTTTTTCCCGTCTTTCTAAAATAACTTTCTTTGAGTTCCTCTAGAACTTTTGATTCAAGTTCTTCACTCATTTCCACGTCGGTAATCTCTCCCGTTTCTTCATGGAGAGCATGATGGTGAGGGCCTATGTTTGAATCAAAATGGGTAACTCCACTTTTTAATTCCAAAGTTCCGAGCATTCCTTTTTCTGCAAAAAGTTTCAGGTTATTAAAAATGGTAGCCCTTGATGCATGTGGGAAGTGGGAATTGACCAAATGAAATACTTCTTCTGCAAAGAGGTGTTGGTGGCGTTCCAAAAGCAAGTGCGCCATTTCCAATCTTTGAGAAGTCGGTCGAATCCCGTGAGATTCGAGGAGTTCTTTGGTTTTTTGGTAACTTAAATCCATTTCAGTTTCACCTTCTGTCTTTGCTTATTTTTGTCAATAATTAGACTCAATCTAAAATTTCAATTGATTGGAATGGGTATAAAAATGGATATAGTCTAAATTATATCATTGGGGAAAGGTTTCTCAAAATCCCAAAGGGAAGGAAAGTCTGATTGGCCTAAGAAAAACCAAACTGAGTGGTTTTGCCCTTGTTAGGTTTAGGTGTAAAAAATTCTTGCAGTTCTTCTGGATTTCTATCCAATCCTTCCGATGTTCCCTGGCAAATCTATAAACCCTCTACATTTCTATTTTCTTCGAAATGGGAGTTTGATCTTTCCTAGGACAAAACAATGAAAATCCTTTTGTTAGTTGCCTTCTTATCTTCATCCGCAATTTTTTCAGAGGTGGTATCGTTAGAGTCAGGTTGGACATTCCAACAAGACGGTGAATCAGTCGCCAAACCAGTGCTTGTCGGTATTCCGTTGATTGAACAAGGATACAAAGTTCCATTTCGCGGAAAGTATAGGCTTAAAATTTTTGTACCCTTCCTTCCTGAATATTCAATGGCCATTTATATGGATCGTATTCATTCAGCTGACCAAACTTTTTGGAATGGAAAATCGATAGGTACTACGGGAAGTTTTACACCAAATTATTATCCGTATTGGCACAAAGTTCGGTATTATGAAATTCCTATATCACTTTTGAAACAAGGAGAAAATGAATTAATTGTAGATGTGGAATGTCGTGAAACACAGTTTAGGTGTGGTTTGTTCCGATCAGTTCCTATTTTTGGAAAACAAGATCAAATTAAAGACAAAATGGTTTTTGAGGATGTATACCAAATTTTAATCGCAGCTTTGTTCTTTGGAATTTTTTTGCAACAAGCGATAGGTTATGCCTTAAATCGATCTTCTAAATCTGGTTTATACTTAGCTGGTACTGCGATTCTTTTTGTGGGTTGGCGATTACCAGTTTTAAATAAAATTCATTTTATGATGGTTCCTCCGGAAGTTTTGGTCAGGTTATTGTTTTTTTGTCAGTTTGTGTTCCCCGTCTTTATCATGTTATTTGTCCATACGCTTTTCGATAGGCGACTAACGAAACTCGCTGTTGTGACATTTTTTTTAGATGTAGTTCTTGGTATCATTCAATTGTTCCCTATGAATCCAGATAGTCGATTTTATTTGGTATATATTTGGTATGTTCTTCTTGCGATAAAAGTGCCAATCCTTGTCCAATTGTTGGCAAAAAATTATAATAAAACTGCAGAAGCAATCGTTGTTTCTCTTGGTGCTCTTGTAGCAACATTTTTTGGAATTGCCGATGTAATTACTGATGTAATCACAGGAAAAAATAGTTATTTAACTCAGTATGGAATTTTGACTTTTTTATTTACAGGAGTTTTTGCCATCGCTTTACAAAGTGCACGGACAAGAAAAGAACTTCGTAATTTAAATGAATCTTTGGAAATGCTTGTCACACTTCGTACGCAAGAGTTACACAAACAATTTAAATTATTACATGATGATTTAGTAATCGCAGCGGGATTGCAGTCTAAGTTAATTCCGCCAATGGAATTTGAGCACCATTCTCTTAGTGTTGCATCAGTTTTTATGCCAATGGAAAAAATCGGTGGAGATTATTTTGATTACTACATACATGAAGATTCTTCCATAAGTTTTTTGTTATGTGATGTTTTAGGTCATGGCATTGCCGCTGCTCTTATTGCCAGTATGTTAAAGGTGAATTTTTTAGAGATTGCTCCGAAAGAAAAAGACCCTGGTTCCTTTTTATTAGAACTTAATCAAAAGATGTTACCTGTTGTTGAAAAAAATTATATCACTGCGGTAGCCTGCCACTTTGATTTAGAGAGATCTATTATGAAATATTCAGTAATGGGTCATCCTAGTCCTTATATAATGAATATTGTTTCTCAAACTGTGGCTCCTCTTATAGGAAGGGGACCAATTATGGGATGGAAAAAAGATGTTTTAGTAGAAACATTTTCCCGTAAACTCGAGCCTGGGGATCGTTTCTTTTTTTATACTGACGGAATTACGGAGAGCCAGAATAAACTTCGGGAATTGTACGGAGAATTTCGGCTTAAGGGTCAGTTAGTCGATGGTTTAAATCTTTCCATTCACGATTTGAATGAAAAAATCAAAAAGGATATTCGAAAATTTGCATTTCGTTTGTCAGATGACGTAACATACTTTACGATCGATATCAAATGAATACATTGATTGGAAAATTGGGAATTCGTCGACTACTCAATTTAGGAGTCACTGAAGATTTGAGTTTGGAATCTTCAGTTCGTGTTCAACTTTCCAATTTAGTTGCATTATTAGGAATTTTTTCAAACATTCAGTATTCCGTTTTTTTTGCCATTGCAGGCGCTCCTCATTACCTGTTCATGAATTTGATTCATGTAATCGTTATCTCGGTGTTAGTTTATATATTATATTTGAATACTAAGAAAAAGTATTTTTTATCCCGTATCATTTTAGTATTCACAATTTCCGTCCCATTGTTTTTGGTTTCTACCATTAGTTTTGGAACGTCTGGCGGTTTTTATTACTACTTTCTAATGTTTGCGATTGTTCCGTTTGTGATTTTTCCTTACGAGGAGAAATGGTGGATTCTTTTTGTTTTCCTTATGAACACTGTCTTTTATCTTTGGTTTGAGTTTTTAGGGAAACCAGGTGTGTTTGCCAAAGGAACTCTTTTATATTATAAAGAAGTTCAAGATTTATTTCGTATCAATTCAGTTATTTCATGTTTGTCTTTTGTTGCCTTATTTATGTTTTATTTTTTAAGAAATATCAATCGAATCCAAAAAGAAATGATTCGTATCAATGATCATAAGGACAGAATTTTTTCCATTTTGGCTCACGATTTAAAAGGTCCCATTGGAACTATGAGTACATTTTTAGGATATCTTACAAATTCTTTACCAGAAAGGGAAGAGTTGATTTTTGCTTTAAAAGAACTTAAAAAAAGTGCAAACCAAACTTTTGTGGTGTTAGAAAATTTACTCGATTGGGTTCGGAATGAAACTAAAAAGACCCAATGTAATCCTAATCAATTAAATTTATCTGTGATAATAAAAAATGCAATTGATATTCTAAATATGCAGGCAGCAGAAAAAGGAATTCATATTGAAACTAAAATTTCGGATGAACATTTTGTGTTTTGTGATGAACGAATGACTGCGACTGTCCTACGCAATATTTTATCCAATGCGATAAAATATTCTCATCCAAATGGAAAGATAAGGATCGAGGCAAAAGCCATTTCCCCATTTATGGAAATTTGTTTTGAAGACAATGGTGTAGGAATGACCGAAGATCTATTAGAAAAAATTATCGAAGGGAAAAGGTTTACATCTCGCTTTGGAACTGTCGGTGAGAAAGGAACAGGACTTGGGCTCCTTGTTTGTATTGAGTTATTGAAAGAACAAGACGGTTCTCTTCGAGTGAAAAGTAATCCCAAAGAAGGGACAAAAATCACTATCCAACTTCCACTCGTAAATTAAATTCATTTCTTTTTTTTAAAAGTTTGAGTCCAATCTTTAAGTATGTGGCCATCTTCCTATTTTCGTTGGTTAACCAAGTCTGTTCCTACAGGACCTGTGGAAATTTATCCTGAAATATCTGAAACTTATGAGACCAATCTCCCCAATGTATTTATCATCGGGGATCTAACGGGTGTTCCTCTTTTAAAATTGGCTGCGGAAAGTGGGGTTAATGTTTGGAAACACATTCGAGAAAATAAAGTCGATTGTTTAGATGCTGTCATTATTGGTTCTGGACCTGCCGGTTTGTCTTGTGCTTATGAAGCCAGTAGATTGGGAAAAAAGTATATCGTCCTAGAAGCAAACCTTCCTTTCCAAACGATACTAAGTTATCCTAATAAAAAGCCAATTTTTGCAGAACCGAAAGGTATAAAATCATTATCCAAGTTAAATATCCAAGATTCAACAAAAGAAGATCTATTAGAATATCTAAATCTATTATTAAAAAATGAGCCTATCGAATTGGTAGTTGGAAAACGAGTTTCTTCCATTCATAGGGAAGGTTCTCTTTATATTGTAAAAACAGAATCAGGGGATTCCTACCTTACAAGTTCGGTAGTTATTGCCATTGGAAAATCAGGGGATCCAAAACGTTTAGGAGTGAAGGGCGAAACATCTTCATCTGTTTTTTACCGACTCTTTGATCCATATGATACAAAGGATAAATCTATAGTCATCGTTGGAGGTGGAGATTCTGCCGTTGAAGCTGCTATCGCATGTGTAAGATATGCAAAAGAGGTAAATTTAATCCACAGAGGGAAAGACCTTCGAAGGCCCAAGGAAGAAAATTTAAAAAGTTTAGAGCTGTTAGTTCAGGCCGGAAAAGTAAAACTTTTATTAGAATCTGAAGTTTCAGATATTTCCGAATCAAATGTTTTTGTGAAAACTCCTTCTTCCGCATTAAAAATCAAATCGGATTTGATTTATATTTTAACTGGTACAACACCACCAATTCCTTTTTTAAAAAAAATCGGAATTAAAATTCAAAATGAAAAATCATTTTCTGATTGGGTGGGATTTACCTCGTTATTTTCTTTTGCAACTCTTGCGTATTTTGGGAAAGCATCTTTTTATGGACCGGGATGGTTCTCACCATTAGCTACTTTTTTTGGTGGTTTATCAATTCTTTCGTTATCTCTATTTGTATTTTTGAAATTTAAACATGGGTTTGGAAAATTTTATCCTTGGGTTTTTATCAGGAATAGTTATCTACTTTTTGCGTTTTCGTATTTTCTATTTGTTTATCTTGCTGCCACATACTGGAATCAACCCTTTATGGGAAAATATCCTTCGTTCCATTATACCATGTTATACTCTTTAACTATTTTGGTTTTTGGAATTCGAAGAATTTTTGTTCGTAAAACTGAATATATATTTTACCAAACTCTTAGTTTAATCTTCATACAAGTTTTCTTTCTGTTTTTATTGCCTGAATTGATTTTACCTGAACTAGGTGATAAGGGTTATTTAGGGAGTCCGGAAGGTTATATTCGAACAGAAATTTTTCCGAATGATGCATACTGGAAAGCATATGGATTTATATTGGCATGGCCTCTTAGTATGGGTGTTTTATATGATGGCGGTATCACCAACTTTTGGTTAGGTTATGGTGTATTGTTTAGTTTTGGGTTTATTCCTTTATTAGTTTATCGTTATGGAAAAGGGGCTTATTGCGGTTGGATATGTTCTTGTGGTGGCCTTGCGGAAACATTGGGAGATGAACATAGACAAAAAATGCCACATGGGAAATGGGCCTACCGGTTAGAGCATTCGGGACAATACATTCTATTATTAGCATTTATACTTACATTGTTAAAGTTAGTTGGAGTGTATGGTAAGATTGTAAATCCCAATTTGGCTTTAAGTGAGTCGATTGCTGATTCTGTGAAATGGATTTATGATATTGTCGTAGATATTGGCCTTGCAGGTGTTGTTGGTGTGGGATTCTATTTCCTTTTTTCGGGAAGGATCTGGTGCAGAATGTTTTGTCCTTTGGCTTCACTTATGCATATTTATGTAAAGTTCAGTAAATTCCGTATCTTTGCTGAAAAGAAGAAATGTATATCTTGCAATATTTGTACAAAAAATTGCCATCAAGGAATCGATGTAATGGGATATGCAAGTAGAGGAATTCCAATGGATAGTGTGCAATGTGTAAGATGTTCTGCTTGTGTATCCCTTTGTCCTACAGAAGTATTGGAATTTGGTTCCATCAATTCTACTGGGATTCGTTATGATTTGTTTCAGGCAAAATTGCGGAAATAATTTTTGAACTCTTTAAGAGATGATATTGAAGGTCTTTTTTGGGAAGGTGTGCGAGCGGCAACACCAAAATTTCTTTCATTAGATTTTTGGAATAAACACTCGAAATTAAATGAAGAGATACGCAATTCAAGAAAAAAAACTTACGTTTTTGCTTTGGGAAAAGCTGCCTATGAAATGGCATTGTCTTTTCAGGAAACTTTTCCTGTGGACTCAGGTTTTATTCTAACGAAATACGAATACCTTCCTAACGAAATCAAATCCAAGGGGCAACTGGGAGTTTGGAAATGTAGGGAAGCCGCTCATCCCGTTCCAGATATTAATACGGAATTGTATTCCAAGGAAGTTTTTACAGAACTACAGGATTTAGATGAAAGTCACCAATTGATCATTTTGTTATCGGGTGGCGGGTCTAGTCTTTTTGAAATACCAGAAGATGGATTTGATTTGTATGATATAATTCAAATGAATGAAAATTTACTGAAGAAGGGTCTTAGTATCCATGAAATCAACGCAGAAAGAAAAAAGTATTCTGCAGTAAAAGCAGGAAAACTTCTAAAGCACTTAAATCCGAATTTAAAAGTATATACTTTTGCCATTTCAGATGTGTTAGGTGATGATCCTGCGGTGATTGCGTCTGGACCAACTTATCCAGGTAGCGAGTATTATGTAATGGGAAATTTATCTGTTTCTTTAGCCGCAATGAAAAAAAAGGCAGTAAGTTTAGGTTATGAAGTGAAAATTCTCTCTGATTCTTGGGACCTAACAAGTGAAGAAACCGCTAAATCTATGTTAGTTGAAGTTGTATTGGCCAAAGGAAACCAACATAAACAAGCCATTTTACTAGGTGGTGAATTGGTTTGTCCTGTTTATGGGAATGGCAAGGGAGGTAGAAATCAGGAGACAGCACTTCGTATGGCCATCCTATCAGAATCTATAGAAATTGATCGTGATTGGTTGTTTTTGTCTAGTGGAACTGACGGCACAGATGGACCAACGGATGCAGCTGGTGGAATTGTTGGACCAGAAACTTTGAAACAAATGAGAAGAAATGGTTGGGATGTGGAAAAAGAACTAAATGTTTCTAATTCCTATCCCATTTTAAAAGATACAAACTCTCTATTATTCACGGGAGCTACAGGAACCAATGTAAATGATCTTTTGGTCCTTTTGTTAGCAGAAAGGAATCTTTAGTTTTCGATTTTGTCCCGACCAGTAAATTTGGAATAGTGGATTTTGCCAACGGCTTCTTCCGATTTTTGCCTGTATTAACTCTTCATCAACTTTCTTTAGTATATTGACATGGTCTTTCAAGAAACGCCATTGTACTTCTTCTTTTTTCTGAGGTGAAAGGAATTCTTTTGAGATATTAATAACTGATTCTTGTAATCCAATTAAAGTTGGAACTAAAATTGATCTAACCGCTTGGTAATCAAAATTTGATTTTCTTGCAATTGATTCGTGTAACCACCATAAGGTTTCAGAATATGCGGATTGAGAGTTTAGACTTGAAGATCCAATGAAATTTTTTGTCCCAAAATAAAATGGTTTAAACAGACTCAGGCAAGGTGTCGAAGTTCCTGTATAAAATATTCTAAGAGGGTCCTGGTTAGTTTCAGATGTATCCCATTCTACGATTAAACTTCCGTTGGTTTGGTTTGGGGTAATCGGACCTGTAGCATGTAAACAAAGGGACTTCATCGAAGAAGAAGACGGTTCGAATTCATCAGGTTCAATCGTATGTGTTTTTAGTGTTTCTATTGATTGTTCAACTGTATAACTTTCTGTTTCTTTTTCCAAACTATCAGCCGTTTTTTCATTTAATTTTCTTCTGTCTTTGCAGTGGCTCATATAAGTGTAAAAATGATCACTAAAATGTTCTTTGAATGAAAATTCTTTATTAGTTTTCTTTAATTTCTCAATTAGGTTTGGAGAAGAATATTCAAAGTCTGATCCTATCGTAAGTCCATTGGATATGGCATAAAACGAATCTATTTTTTTGGCTACCCAGTATTTATCTGCTGTTTCTAAAACATAACCTTCAGTGCGGTCAGCAATGATGAAACTATTGTGGTAATAAAAAGTTTTATTTTCATATCCACCGCAAGCATCTTGACCATAAGATTCTAAGAGTTCAGTGATCAGAAATAAGCCGTCTTTGGCCGATTTACATCTTTCCAATGCCAATCGAATTAAATCCATTCCTGTTAAGCCG
The DNA here is from genome assembly GCF_004770045.1 of Leptospira montravelensis. Lineage (NCBI taxonomy): Bacteria > Pseudomonadati > Spirochaetota > Leptospiria > Leptospirales > Leptospiraceae > Leptospira > Leptospira montravelensis. Next base: position 234,051 of record NZ_RQFO01000014.1, on the reverse strand, counting down.
TTATTTTTTTTTGGTATTTTTACATTGGTAAATACTGCTTCATTTCCTATACAAAGCCCAAATTCATTTACACCCATTTCTGCACCCCACATATGGAAGGGTTTACTTAAAAAAACTTCATAAGTGACGGGTGCTTGTGGAATTTCTATATAAGTAGTACGTAACAAAGAACCTTTTTTATACTCTAAACGTGGAAGATGAACTATGGACTGTGCTTCGTTTGGTTCGCGATCCGAGTTTTTGGCAAAGATTCTTTTTTGAGTCTTAGTAAATTTTTCAGTGGCAAGGGATGTATCGCACATTCTAGAATGTTAAACTGAATTCTTTTAAAATACAAGACCAAATCAAATAAGAATATGCCTTCAGTACCCAAACAAATCTCAGAATACATCCTCATGGGCTTAACCCAAGAACAGGTTAGGAAAAACCGTATAAAATATGGTGCCAATGAAATCAGCTCTTCCCAAAAAAAGGGAATCTTTCAGATGTTACTGGGTGTGGTAATGGAGCCGATGATTTTGCTTCTCATTTCCATAAGTATAGTATATTTACTTTTAGGGGATCAAGGAGAAGCTCTTTTATTGTTAGGTTCTGTTATTGGAATTATCACTATCACTTTTATCCAAGAAAAAAAAACAGAAACGGCTATATCAGCTTTACGTTCTCTTGCAAGTCCAAGAACCAATGTGATCCGTGACAGACAAATCCTCCGTATTGAAGGTAAGGATGTGGTTTTTGATGATTTACTAATCCTTAATGAAGGGGATAGGGTTCCTGCTGACGCAGAACTTATATCCGATCGATTGTTTTCTTGTGATGAATCTTTACTGACAGGAGAATCAGTACCTGTTACAAAATCTCAATCGAATTCAGTATTTTGTGGTTCGTTAGTTGTTAGTGGAGAGGGTGTTTGTCGTGTTAAAGCAGTTGGAAACCATACTGAAATTGGTAAAATCGGTAGAAAAATTGCGGATGAGGCTGTAGGGAGAACCTTACTTGAAATAGAAGTCGCACGTTTAGTTCGAAATTTATTTATTGTTGCGGCCTCATTGTGTGTGATTCTTGCACTTTATTTTGGAATTGCCCGAAGTCAGTGGTTACAAGGACTACTTTCAGGACTTACATTGGCTATTGGTTTGATGCCAGAAGAACTCCCTTTAGTATTAACAATTTTCTTTGCATTAGGTGCATTTCGATTGAGCACAAAAAATGTTTTAGTTCGTAGGTCTTCTATTATCGAAACTTTAGGTGCAGCCACGGTTCTTTGTTCTGATAAAACTGGAACCATTACACAGAATAAAATGAAAGTTGGTTTTGTCGTAACTCCTATTGAAACAACGGAGTTAAGTCCCACTGTAAAAATATCCGATGAAATAAAGGAATTACTACATATAGCATATTGCGCTTCCAAACATCCAAGTTTTGATCCAATGGATATTGCAATTTCTGATTGTTGGACTCTATTAGAACAAAATGAAGATTCCGCATTGTTATCCGTAAGAGATTTTCCCTTGTCTCCAGATCACTTAACAATGGTTCGAGTTCTAAAGGAAGCTGATGTTTATTTTTGTTATGCCAAGGGTTCTCCAGAAGCAATTTTTGACTTATGTAATTTTACAGGTTCTGAATTGGAATTATGGACAGAGAAAACAAATGAATTGGCTAAAAAAGGGTTTCGTGTGCTTGGTGTTGCCAAATCCAAATCCCCAACAAAAGAAATTCCGGACGAAAGAAAACAAGTTGAGTATGCTTTCTATGGCCTACTTGCGTTTTTGGATCCAATTCGAGAGATAGTACCATTAGCCGTAAAAACTGCTTACGAATCTGGTATTCGCGTAATTATGATTACTGGAGACTATCCAGAAACTGCAAAAAACATTGCTGATCAAATAGGTCTAAAAGATTCCCACTTTGTATATACAGGAAAAGAATTTTCCAATCTTAGCGACGAAGAAATGCAGAAAGTCATTCGTAAATGTAATATATTTTCACGAGTCAGCCCAGAAGATAAATGGCGCATCGTTCGAATGTTGAAAGCGGATGGGGAAATTGTTGCTATGACTGGAGACGGTGTAAATGACGCACCGGCATTACGCACAGCTAACATTGGTGTTGCTATGGGGGAACGTGGGACAGATGTAGCACGTGAAGCGGCAGATATTGTATTGTTAGACGATTCGTTTTCTTCCATATTAGAGTCAGTCAGAATTGGAAGGCAGATTTTTGATAACTTAAAAAAGGCTTTAGGTTATTTAATAGGTGTTCATATTCCAATTGTTGGTATTACTTTTTTCCCAATCATCTTTGATTGGCCAATCATCGTTTTATCGGCAATTCATATCGTATTTATGGAAATGGTAATTGACCCTACTTGTACGATTGTATTCGAACGAGAATCTGCCGAGTCTGATCTTATGAAGAGGAAACCAAGAGAAACAACGGAACCTCTGTTAGATCGAGAATTGTTCATTAACTCTTTGATTCAAGGTGCGTTTTCTTTGTTGTCGGTCGTGTCTTCATATTGGATCACAGAATTATACCTGAAAGGGGATTCGTCTCCGAAAGTCGTAAGCACTGCTACATTTGTTACATTAGTATTTTCGAATTTATTCTTAATCCTCGCAAATAGGTCTTTACATGAGTCAATGTGGAGTAGGATGCGAATTCCCAATCAAATCATTCGTTATGTCTTTTCAGGCACTATAGCAGTTCTTGTATTGTCTATGTATCTGCCAGGGATGAATACAATGTTCCGATTTGTTCCACTTAATTTTCTTCAGTTTTCTTCAGCGATACTAGTTGCATTTGTCGGAGTTTTGTTTTACGATATGACAAAAGTTTTGGTTTCCAGGTTACTTCGTAGCTGACATAGTAATCACAGGTAGCTAAACTTAGCAAAAGCTTATGATTGAACTTTTCTTCCCTAAAAAGTATTCTGCCCTCTGTTTAAAATCTGCCTTTTTTGGATTTTTTGCGCACACTGGTTTTGTGCGTGGGTTACAAGAAATTGGATTTAAGCCTGCTATCGTTACAGGTTCCAGTTCCGGTGCTATGATCGGTGCTTTATATGCCACGGGACGTGAGATGGTAGATTTTGAATCACTTGTTTTGGGACTTAAAAAAAAGGATTTTTGGGAAGGCAATTCTTTGACGATGCTTGGCCGTTTATTTAAAAAAGGGTTAAATGGCTATAGTGGGGTGTTAACCGGTAAAGCCACTCGTGAAATTTTATATCCTTATCTTGGAAATAAGAAGTTCTCTGACTTGCCAATTAAACTAGGTATTGCTGTATCAAATCTTTCTAAAAACAAAAGAGAATTAATTACCGAAGGGAACGTTCTGGATGCAGTGATGGCATCTATTGCATTTCCTTTTCTATATGAAGTGCAAGAATTCCAAGGGCAGGAGTTTTTGGATGGTGGCATTGGTGATGGTGAACCAATCAAAGAACTAATTTTAGACCCTAGTATTGATAGAATTGTGATCCACCAGATTAACAATCATAGACCACTTAGTAAAAATACTATGAAACGAGCGTTAGATGCTTCTGTCCAAATTATTGAAACAGAATCAGAAGATTTAAAATCTTTGTTAGCCAGGGAAAAAGGTAAAAAACTAATTCGATTAGAAACAAATACACCTTATTTATCTCCCAATGATTTTTCGAAAGGGAAGTTTGCCCTTGCGGAAGGGCGAGGGACTGCGTATCGACATAAGGCAGAAATTTTGGGAAATTTAGAATTACCAATCTTTGGTTTTTTAAATCAGTAGTAAAATCCTATGGACATTCAAAAAAAACTTAATGTTTTGATTGTTGAAGATTCACTTGCCTCTTACAAAGCGATTGTTTCAGTACTTCAAAATTTTGGTTTTTCTATTTTTCCAGAAAGGGCAGAATGGAAAGCGGAGTTTGAACAAAAAATGTCTGATGAATCTTGGGATATCGTCATATCAGACTTTTACCTTCCCGATTTTGATGGGCGTTATGTTATCACTAGAGTTAAAGAAATTAATCCTGACTTACCTGTAATTTTAGTCACAGAGTTTCTTCCTGAAGATTCAGCCTCCGAATTTCTTAATTTGGGAGCTTCAGAATTTTTACCAAAATCCTCTATCATCAAACTTCCGTTTGTTGTGAATCGTGAGTTGGAAGCCTACCGATTGAAAGTTTCTCAAAAAAAAGCTTGGGATATGTTGGTACATGGCGAAGAATTATTAACTCGATCGCAGAAGATTTCTCATCTCGGTCACTTCGAAGTGATTTTCCCAGAAAAAAACACTTTATGGTCTTTAGAGTTATATCGAATTTTGGGATTTGATTTTGGAGAAATTCCACTAATGGAGAAGGTATGGTCGCTTTTGGACCAATCAGAATATGATCATATCAAAGTAGTATGGGAAGACCTTTTAAAAGACAATCATTCGAAAGAGATGATTGTTACTTTGAATACTAAAAGTGGTAGAAAAAAAGTCAATTTATGGTTGGAAGCAGAACGGTTTGAGGATTCTAGGTTTCGTATTTTCGGAACGATACACGACATATCAGATCTTTCTGAACTAGAACATTCTATTCAGCTCAACGAACAGTTATTTAAAGGAATTTTTAATAATTCTTCACAAGCAATTTTTCTATTAGATTTACAAGGTCACGTGATTCGTATGAATCGTATGGCCGTATTGTCATTTGAAAGGGATGAAACTGATATACAGGGTTTGGAATTAATACGTTCTATTTTTTCTAATTCAGATGAAGAATCAATAAAGAAATTAACATATGGGATGAAACTTGCATTAAAAAATCAAAGTTTCGAAGTGTTTGTTAGATATAGTTTGTTAGATGGTAGAGAAAAATATTTTGATTGTGATTTTTATTCTCTTACAGATCCATCTGGAAAAATTTTATACATTGTACTCGAAGCAAAAGATATTACAGAGAAAATTGTATTGGAGCGTGCTTACGCTCAATCCCAAAAATTAGAAGCACTTGGTACTTTTGCTGGTGGGATTGCACATGACTTTAATAATCTCCTCACCCCTATGATGGCTTATGTTTCCTATTTGAATTCTGAATGGTCCAAAACTGAAACAAACGAATCGATTCAAAAATCATTACCTGCGATTGAAGGAATTTCCAAGTCTTTGGATAGGGCCAAAAATTTAATCCAACAGATATTAACATATTCGAAAATTGATAATTCTATTTCTAAACAATTGGACTTACGAGAACATTTGTTGCAGGTTTTGAAAGAAGTTAGAAGTGTTTCATCAAATCAAATCACATTGTTTACCGATTTAGGAAATGAAGCTGCTTATGTGAATGCAGATCCAATTCAAATTTTTCAGATTCTATCAAATTTATATGAAAATGCAGTCTTTGCATTGCAAGATACTCCAAACCCTAAAATTACTATTTCACTTTCAAAGGTTTTGTATGAAAAATCGGAATTACTTCATGTTGGATTTATGAAAAATACCGAATACTGGAAGTTAGGTTTTGCTGATAATGGTTCGGGAATACCTCCCGAGATTATTGAGAAAATTTTTGATCCTTTTTTTACAACAAAAGGTGGAAAGGGGACGGGTTTAGGTTTACCCATCATTTATGGAATCATGGTAAAGATGGGTGGAACTATTCTCGTAAACTCTAAATTAGATATAGGAACGGAGTTTGATTTATATTTTCCTGCATGGAAGGCAATGCTTTAATCAATTGACAAATAAATATTGACATATTATTTAAAACGGTTCCATGAAATACTTTCTGAGAAAGCACTTCGAGTCTTTTTATTTAGGATTCCTATGGGGACTTCTGGGATTATTATTTTTCTCATCCTTTTTTTTCTTTTATCAAATATATGAAAGTCGAATGGACCGAATTAATTTTGAAAAGAAAACTCATTGGAATTCCATATTAAACGATTATGCATCTTTTTTGAAAGATGCAGAGACAGGTGTTCGCGGTTATCTACTCACTGGCGGTGACCCGAATTTTTTAGATCCATACCGAAAATCTTTGGTTCAAATGTCTACAGCGGAAAAATTCCTCAGTAACCAATGTGAGCCGTTATATCAGACAGAACTAAAATCAATTATTCGAGCTAAACAATTAAAATTAGAGTGGATTCAAAATTTTATTGAAAACTATCCTTCCAAACGGCCTCAACTAAATGAATTTATCGAAAGCAAAAGAAGAATGGATATTTTTCGTGATGAAGTGCAAGCCCTTTTAAAAAAGAAATCGGAAAAGGAAAACTTTGAAAAGGAAAATAGTCGAAAATACATAATTCGTTTAATTACGATATCCGGTGGTTTGTTTTTTGTTTTATCTATATTTATCGTATGGATGATTTTTGTATTAAAGAAAAATGCTCAAATCATACTTGAGAAGGATTTAATAAAAGATCGTCTGTTTGAAATAGACGATTTGTATCAGAATTCACCTGTTGGATTTCATAGTTTAGATAAGGATGGTTATTTTGTTAAAATTAATAAAACAGAACAAGATTGGCTCGGATATTCGGAAGACGAATTACTTGGAAAAATTAAGTGGTCAGATCTTTTAACAAAGGAAAGTAAGGATACCTTTGAAAGTCAATTTCCATTGTTTAAGAAAACGGGACAAGTTGACAATTTGCGATTCGAAGTGATCCGTAAAGACGGAAGCTCATTGTTTTTAAATGTATCTGCTACTGCCATTTATGGAAAAAATAATGAGATGATCCGGTCTCGTTCTGTTAGTCTGGATATTTCCCAAATGGTTTTATATGAAAGAGAACTTATTGGTTCGCGAATTCGGGCAGAGGAAGCTAACCGAGCTAAGTCGGAGTTTCTTTCTAATATGAGCCACGAACTAAGGACTCCATTAAATGCAGTGATCGGTTTATCACTCTGGCTTATGGAAGATAATCCTAAACCAGAACAAATCGATTATTTGAAAAACTTACGGTTTTCGAGTGAAACACTTCTTACCTTGATCAATGATATTTTAGATTTTAATAAAATTGAAGAAAGAATGATTATCATAGAGGAGGTGGATTTTAGCCTAAAAGAATTTATTAGTTCAGTTTCTTCTTCTTTTGAGATGAAAGCAAAAGAAAAACTTTTGAACTTTAAGACTGAGATTGATTCAAATTTGCCCGAATATATTTGTTTTGATCCCACACGTTTGTTACAGGTGCTTAATAATCTTTTATCAAATGCTGTAAAGTTTACAAAAGAAGGTCAAATCAGTCTGCGTGTTAATTTAGTTTCAAAGTCTCTTGAGGAAGTTGTCATACGATTTGAGGTGGAAGATACTGGCATTGGTATTAACCAAGACAAACTTAAATTTGTTTTTGAGAAATTCACACAAGCAAGTGGAGACACAACTAGAAGGTATGGTGGTTCTGGGCTTGGCCTTGCCATTTCAAAAGGTCTTGCGGAACTAATGAAAGGTAACTTGGAATTACAATCGGAATTAGGTAAGGGGTCCAAATTTTCTTTTACTTTCCCTTGTAAAATTGGCAAAACAAGTTCCGTTAGTAAAAATCAATTATCAAAAGACTCATCTGGTTTAATAGGAAAAAAAATCCTTATTGCCGATGATATTGAAATCAACCGATCCATTGTTATTCGGTTTTTAAAACGATGGGGCATTGAATGTGTTGAGGCCTCGAATGGAGAAGAGGTATTAAGCAAATTAATCAATGAAAAGTTTGATTTGATATTAATGGATTTACATATGCCGAATATGGATGGTTATACCGCAACAAAACGCATTAGAGAAAATTCTCTTTGGTCAAATATTCCGATTATTGCCTTAACCGCTTCCGCACAATTGGAAACTCAGGAAAAAATCCACAAAGTCGGGATGAACGATTTTATTTCTAAACCGTTTTACCCAAATGAATTGCAGCAAAAAATAATTCACTGGATATCTATTTAAATTCTTTTTCTAAAGAAATTGCTAATATTGTAATATCGTCATCGGATCTTTTTGATTTCTGAAATTTTTCTACTTCAGTGATTACTTGATCGCAAATAGTTTGAGGAGTCTGGTCTCTTAAATTTTGTAGAAGATTGAAAAATCTTTCCTCACCGAAAAGTTCTCCAGTTGTGGCATTCCTTGCTTCTATTACGCCATCTGTATATAATACTAAAGTTCCTGATTCGGGAAGAGGAAGTGTTTTTTCGATGATTTGTGATTCAACGTATTCATTAATTGCCCTTCCAGAACTAGTGATGTGTTCTAAATTTCCCTTTCGATCTAAATATACCATTGGATGGTGTCCGGCATTTGCAATTTTCAGGATTTTTTCTTTTGGGTTGATGTAAACAAAGAAGGCACTTAAAAAATGACCAGAAAGAGAACTGAGTAAGGACAACCGAATTCTTGCTGCTGCATAAGCAGGTTTATCTAAAGAATCATCCCAAAATTGTAAGGAAACTTTCGCCATCGAAGCAATCATAGCCGCAGGTATTCCATGACCAGATACATCACATAAAAATAATCCAATTTCATTCTCCTTTACAATGATTTGTACAAAGTCTCCACCTATATCCGAAGCAGGTGAATACCGAAATCCTAAAGCATATCCATTTGCATGAGTTCTTTTTTGAGGAAGAAGACCGTTCTGCAATTTTTGTGCGATTTTCATTTGTAAATCAATTTCTTGTTTTTCTTCCGTAGCTTTTCTGTAATCTGATACTTTCAAAACTAATGCCATTGATAAGAAAAATACTTCTACGGCAGAACCTAATGGCAGGGAATAAGAGGATATATGCATTGGCCGAATAAGACCTTGCACCGTTAATGAATTTAAAGCAGCACCAATGAGAATGGAGCCAAAGGCGAATAAAAATAGTATCACCTCTAATTTTTTCTTACTTTTGAAAAATGCCATCATAGAGATTGATAAGGCTAACAAAATAGGAATGATAACAATTGTTACTCCTAGTTGAATGAAATTCCTTAATTCTAAAAAGAACATTGAAAAAATTAAAGATATAAACAGAAAAATAAATCCTCTTGTTAGTTTAGTAGCTTTCGGAAAATTTTTATCTGTTTCGAGAAATTCTATTGTGAATAATAATCCAAATACGGATGTCAGATAAATAGTAATTGGGAAAAGATAATTTTTCCAAGTATGAGAATTTCCGATTTCTACATACTGTATAAACCCGGTCGAAAAAAAATTGATCAAAAGTACAGTCGCCAAGTAGAAGAAGTAATAGAAAAACTTTCTATATCGTAATGTATTTGCTAGGAATAAACTAAACAAAAACATCATAAACCCTGCGCCAAAATAAGCAGCAAAGAATATATCTTGTTTTTTAGAAAAGGCTATAAAACTTCTCGAGTTATAAATGGAAACAAAGTTAAAGATTGGATTTGCTGAGTTTATTTTCACATAGATTGTTCTTGTTTCATCAGGAGAAAGCGTAATTGGAAATGCAGGGATATGGGAATAAATTGGTTTGTTTCTTTGGAGAACTTGTTCACCGGAAACTTGTGTGACCCATTTCCCTTTTACCTGGGAATGTAGTTCGAAGACATCGACTACGGGGCTCGAGAAATGTAAAAAAAATGTATGGGGCAAGTTTCCATAGTGGATCAGTGTGATGCGAATCCATAAGGGATTTTTCACTCGGGGAAAAGAGATAGTAGCTTTGGGATTGGGTCTCCAAATTGTATCTTCTCTCAAAATTTTGTCCAAACTAGACTCGCTTTCGGGAACAATTACATATTCAAAGTATTTACCAATGTCTCGGTAGTTATTGGATTCTTCAATTGATAGAGGGAAGGCCTGGAGAGGAGAATGGAGAGAAAGACCAAATCCAAGAAGGAGGAGTCCTAGGGCAGATTTCAAAGAGAACATTGTTTTCTTTTTTGATCTGTTTTCTCTCAGGCTGGTTCTGTAACACAGGCGAGGTTCCACCAAAAATTCAAAAAAAGAAAGGCGAATGCGAAACATTTGTACTATAATAGGACGAGTTTTAGACAGATAAAGTGAATTTCCTTAAAAAACTTGTTAGAAGAACGTAGAATTGGCAGTCTAACCATTAGAGTGCTAAAAGAGGCGAAACACTATGAAACAGTATGATTCGAACGTCCAGGGAGCTTTGGACATTGCGCAAACAGAAGCGATGAGGAGACAAAATACAGAAATCACTCCTTACCATTTGGTTTGGGGGTTTATGACTCTACCAACTTCGGTTTCTGGAAAATCATTAATTAAGTATAAATCGACAGTAGATGAATTTCTGAAAAAACAAGCAAGGGCTTCTGGTGAGATTCCTTTTGATTCACTTCGAACTTCACCCAAGTTGGCGCAGTGGTTCACTATGGCTTCTTCTCGCGCGGCCGAAAATGGTAGGGAAGAGTTGAAAGAGGCAGACTTCTTAAAGTTTCTACCGCAAATCTTGCCTGAGCTAAAAATCAATTATGAAGACTTGCAAGTAAAAGAAACGGATGAAGAAGTTCCCAACTTTCTTGTGAATTTGAATGACCTAGCCCGGGAAGGGAAACTAGATCCGGTCATTGGCAGGAGTAAAGAAATTCGTTCTGTGATGGAAATTCTTGGGCGTAGGTCAAAGAATAATCCAGTGTTAGTTGGTAGTGCGGGAGTTGGTAAAACTGCCATTGTGGAAGGTCTTGCCGAACAAATTGTAAAAGGACGTGTTCCAGATGTTTTAAAAGGAAAAACCATTTACTCTTTGGATATGGGTCAACTCATGGCCGGAACTAAATACAGAGGTGAGTTCGAAGAAAAGTTAACAGCATTACTTCGTTATATCAAAGGGCAAGCAGGTGAAGCGATTCTTTTCATCGATGAGATCCATCAATTGGTGGGTGCAGGTAAAACTGATGGCGCTATGGATGCTGCCAATCTTTTGAAACCTGCATTGGCTCGTGGGGAATTACATTGTATTGGAGCCACAACTCAGGATGAATTTCAAAAATATATTTTGGGTGACCAAGCTTTAGAAAGAAGATTCCGTGCAGTTCCTGTCAATGAACCAAGTAAGGAAGATGCAATCGAAATCCTTATGGGGATTCGTGATAAACATGAAATCCATCATGGAATTAAAATTTCTGATGAAGCAATTTATGCATCTGTACTTTTATCAGACCAATACATCACCGATAAGTTTTTACCGGATAAAGCGATTGATTTGGTTGATGAAGCGGCATCTGCATTAAAACTTTCTGCCGAAGCAATGCCTACAGAACTTGTAGAGTTGGAAAGTGAAATTCGTTCCAAAAAAATCTTTGCGCAAGTAGAAAAGAAAAACGAAGAGATTCTAAAGGAAATCGAGGTTTTAGAAAAAAAATTCCAAGAAGGAAAATTGGTTTGGGAAAAAGAAGTTAACTCATTGAAACAAATTGCTTCGATTAAAAACAAAATTGATCGAGTGAAGTTTGATTTGGATGCAGCTCAACAAAGAGCCGATTATACAGAGGCTTCTCGTTTGAAATATGCAGTTCTTCCTGAATTGGAAAAAGAACTAAGCACTTTTCAAAACAGTTGGATTCTCGAAAGGAATCATATAGCGGCCGTTATTTCCAGACAAACTGGTATTCCTGTGGAGAAAATTCTTAAAACCAAACAAGACAATCTACTTCATCTAGAAGAAGATCTAAATACTGTAGTTTATGGACAGAAAGAGTCGATTCGTGAAATTGCGGATACGCTTCTCACATCCTATGCAGGTATTTCTTCAGAATCAAGACCGCTTGGATCCTTTTTACTCAAAGGACCAACTGGTGTAGGAAAAACAGAAACTGCTAAGGCCATTGCCAAATACTTATTCGATCAAGAATCCAATTTGGTTCGTCTGGATCTTAGTGAATATTCTGAAAAACATTCAGTGGCAAAACTGATTGGAGCACCTGCAGGTTATGTAGGGTATGATGAAGGTGGGATTCTTACCGAAGCCATCCGAAGAAAACCTTATTCTGTGGTTCTTTTTGATGAAGTGGAGAAGGCTCATCCCGATTTTTCGGATATCCTACTTCAAATTTTGGATGAAGGTCGATTAACTGATAACAAAGGTAGAACAATCAATTTTAAGAATACCATTCTGATATTGACTACAAATTCAAAAAATATTGAAGCAGATTTCAAACCAGAAGTTTTGGGACGTTTGGATGCAATCCTAACCTACCATTCGTTAGATTCTTCCATTATGGAGAAATTAATCGAGAAACAGGTTCGTCAATTGAACGAACGTCTAAAGGTAAAAGGTATCTTTGTGGAACTTTCGGAAAGCACCGAACATATTTTACGTGAACAAGGATTTGATCCCAAATTTGGAGCAAGACCTCTCGGAAGTGTGTTCAACCGAATTGTCAATCGGCCTTTGGCAAAGGAAATATTATCGGGAACCATTGGTGAAGGTAGCTACCGCGCCGATTGGAATGGTGAACAATTAGTATTTGTTTCCATTCCAGAGCGGGTGGGATCCAAACAATAATTTTTACCGATTTCTAAATAGTATACCCAACTATAAAAAAACTATAGTTGGGTTTTTTTCGTCTAAAATCTACTTTATGACAAACCTAGAAATCACATCTACTTTACCATCCAACCAATCCGTTTCTGTACCAAGGTTTGGACTCGGAGTTTGGAAATCTCGTCCCAAAGAATGTTTTGAAGCAGTCAAATCTGCTTTATCTTTGGGTTATAGGCATATTGATACAGCGGCCATTTATGGGAATGAAGCCGATGTAGGTGCTGCCATTAAAGAAAGTGGAGTGAATCGAAGTGATATTTTTCTCGTTACAAAACTTTGGAATGCTGACCAAGGATACGATGCCGCCTTACGCGCAATAGATGTATCATTGAATAAACTTGGTACAAACTATGTGGATATGTATTTAATTCATTTTCCTGTAACAGGAAAGAGAAATGAATCTTGGAAAGCTTTGGAAAAAATAAAAAATGACGGAAAAGCGAAATCGATTGGAGTCAGTAATTTTATGGTCTCGCATCTTGAGGAACTTTTAAAGGAAACTGGGACTGTTCCGGCAATGAACCAAGTAGAGTATCATCCTTTTTTACAAGATAAAGAGTTAAAAGAGTATTGTATTAAGAAGGGAATTCTCCTCGAAGCATATAGCCCTCTAGCACATGGACAAAAGTTAGAAGACCCACGTATTACCGCACTGGCCAATCGTTATCAAAAATCGAATGCGCAAATTTTAATCCGATGGTCTTTACAAGCAGGACATGTAGTCATTCCGAAATCAAAAAATCCTGTTCGGATCAAAGAAAATGCGGATGTATTTGATTTTGTTTTATCGGAGGAAGATATGAAGGAAATCTCCAGTTGGAATGAAAATTTCAGGACTTGTTGGGACCCCACCACTGTAGAGTGATGAGGCTTTCGATAGACCGTTTTCGTTTTATTTTTTCGCAAAGACGAGAACGGCTGATTGGCGATTGTCTTTTGTTCCTAAGTATCCATAACCAAAAGGAAAAGGCAGAGGTACATCGTTTGTAACTTCACTTAGGGTTTTTAATTCAGGTTGTGCTTCCGGGGTAACAGCTCCAGATAAATTCCAAGATTTTTCATATCTTCCGAAAACTTGGCGTTTCCAACTTTCTTCCGGAAAAAAACGAATGGGAAACCCTGACTCATCCTGAACTACAAATTCAGCATTCTTTAATAGTAAATCACGGATTAACTTTCTTTTTTCTCCATGAAATAAATATTCAGCAGATTTTGTGAATATCCCGACATTCTTTAAGTCGGAAAAATATTCATACAAACCATCTCCAGGGGTTCCTTCATTTCCAATTAAGAATATTTTAAAATAGGTAAGTGTTTCTTGTTTATTGAGTTTTGTATCATAAAGGGTGATCGTGAATCCCTTATAGGTAATGCCTTTGCCTTGAATTGTTTCTTCTTTTGAATCAAGAATTTCTTTGCCCATACGACGAAGAAATGCCACGAACACTGGATAGGCTCCATTCAGTTCTTTTTTCTTTGTTTCTTCTTTCATTTTTCTATAGGTAAAATAGTTTCTACCAGCTAAATGATCAGATAGATTTCGAATCCCTTGTTTTACGATAAGTTTTTCTTTTTCAGAAAGAGACTGATATTGGTTCGGATAACCAGGATCTTCTAATCCAAATAGTATATAACGTTCTGCATTTGGATAAAATGAAAAAAGATTTAAAACATCAATTCCGCTAAACGGATAAATTACAGTTTTTACTTTTGGTTGGTAATCTTTATTTTTTAAATAATCTGCGATTGTTTCTCTAGTGTTTGTTAGTTTTTTCCAACTGAGTTCCATTTCAGTTTTATGTAAAAGATCATAGTCGCTAAGTCCTGCCCATTCGTTATAAACGTTAGTTTCGGCAAATGCGATCTCTGTTTTCTTTTCTTGAAATTGGCAATGGATGGTTAAAAATAATAAACTAATAATTAATTTCTTCGTCATATCTTGTTGGTAGGTTTGTATGGAAATCAGCGACGCTATCGATAAAGTACTAAATGCAAAGAAGGAGTTGGAAGCTGCCTGGGATGGGAATCCATTACCTTCTTTTGTATTAAACCATGACCTAAAAATCCTCAGATGTAATGCTTCTGCGACCGAACTTTTTCAGAAATCTTTTTTTCAACTTTTAGGAGAGGATTTTGTGGAACTAGTTTGTAAGGGGGAGATTCAAGATGAAATTCGGACTTCTTTAAGTCGCAAATCGGATCAGTCTTCCTTTCCTGTAATTCTTTCGTTTCTGGAAGGAACTTACCAAATTCTTTCCCAATCTATTTCTTTAGAAAGGTTTGTAGTTTATATTGTAAATTTGGATACCATTCGTGTACCGGAAAACCGCGCAGAAGAACTTAGGTTAAAATTAGCCTTAGAAAGTGGGCAGAGTGGTGTTTGGGATTTTTCTCTTCGATTAGGGAAGGCTTATTTTAGTCCGGAGTACGCAAGGATGTTAGGTTTTGAGCCTGAACATTTTCCACAAAACTTTTCCCATTGGGAGACTTTGGTTCACTGGGAAGATCGAGAACAAATTCGGTCATTATTTGAAAATTATCTAAATGGCTCCATAGATTCACATGATCTTGAAATTAGGATGTACACAAGATTAGGGAAAACTATCTGGGTTTGGAGTCGCGGAAAGGTAGTAGAAAGAGATGAGAATGATTTACCGATTCGTGTGATTGGAACTCATATTGATATAACAGAACGTAAAAAAACTGAGATTCGGACTGAAGCTGTAATTAAAATAGGCCAACAAAGTTCTCGGGCAGAGAGTGAAGATAACATACTACTTTTAGCTTTGCGATATTCATTACAGCTAACGGAGAGTAGCTGGGGATACGTTCGGATTTGTCGTGATGGAGTTATCTTAAGCGAATCTGGACTTTATACAGTGCGGGACCAGTCTGCTTCTGTTTTTATGCCACTTGATTCTTCTGTTAAGTTGCCTCGCACCATTAGAGAATTACCTATTAAGTTTAATTTAAAAGAAAATGAAACTGTCGAGTTAACTCTTTATAACAAAAGAACTGAATATGAAGGAATCGATTTTAAAGAAGTCGAATTACTTGGTACTGAGTTAGTTCATATTCTGATTCGAAAAAGAACTGAAGATTTGCTTTTAACTAGTGAGTGGAATCTACAATCTATTGTAGAATGTTCTCCAAACGGAATTTTGATTTTATTTGACGGTAATATTCAGTTTTATAATCGAAGTTCGGAGATTCTTCTCTCGCAAAATAAAAACCAGATGAGAAATAAAAAAGTATCTGAAGTCTTTGGTTTTTTAAATGGCGAAGACCCTTTCGAGTTCATTCAATCTTTATCAAATAATGGATTTGCTCCAGATCAGAATGTAGTTGAGAAAAATATTATTTTGTCAAATGGTCAGAAAAAATGGGTTAGTTTTTGGGCTATTGAGATTATATATAATGGTGAAGTTTCGATATTAGTTTATCTTAATGATCTATCGAAGTCCAAGGATACAGAGATGCAACTTTTACAAAGTGAAAAGTTAGCTACGATTGGGCAATTAGCTGCCGGTGTGGCACATGAGATCAATAATCCAATGGCTTTTATATCAAGTAATTTAGAAACAATGAAGAGGTATCACAAACAGCTTCATACCATAATGGAAAGTGTAAATTTAGTTTTAAAAAAATACCAAACAGATCCTACTGTTTCAAAAATTCTTTCTGATTGGGATCGTTATGATGTAACTAACGTTTTACTGGATACTTCGGATATGTTGGAGGAATCTATAGATGGTGCCAGTCGTGTTGTGGAAATTGTTCGTAATATCAAAAGTTTTGCTCATGTGAATAAAGAAGAAAGTTTTGTAATGTGTAATTTAAACGAGGTGATTACTTCCGCCATAAATATAAGTCATCATAATATAAAATATGATAGTGTAGTTGAATTTTCATTTGATAATGATCTTCCTGAAATTCCTTGCCATCCACAGGAGATTGGTCAAGTGATCATTAATTTACTAGTGAATGCTGGGCACGCAATCGAAGAAAAGAAAAATCACGGTTTATATTCTGACACACAGGGTGAAAAACCGGGAAAAATTGAAATTAAAACAAGATACATTAGTTCCGAAAATAACCAACAATTTGCAGAAATTAAGATTAAAGATAATGGAATTGGTATTTCTGAAGATATCCAATCGAGAATTTTTGATCCATTTTTCTCTACAAAAGAAACAGGCGAAGGGACTGGTCTTGGTTTATCCATCAGCATGGATATCATTCGAAAACATAAAGGGAAAATAGACCTAGAGAGTATTCGTTGTGAAGGCACAACGTTTACAATTTTATTGCCAACAAATCTGGAGGATGTATATGGTTCCGAATAGTATAGACCAGTTGATACAAGAAGTAGAGTCTCAAGTAACGGATGTTAAAAAAGATGAGAAAGTTTATAAAATTGTGATGGTAGATGATATAAAATCGATTTCATCCTCCATGAAACGAGAGTTAACTTTTGTCGCACGAAAATTAGATAATGTTAAGTTGTCTATCATCGACATTCAAGATCCTGAAATTGCTTATGAATATTTACAAAAAAGCAGACCCGATCTTCTCATTTCTGATGTTAAGATGCCATACCTAACTGGTGATAAATTAGTAGAAGCGGTAAAAAAACTTTATCCAGATTTACCTGTGATTGTTGTTACTGGTTTTGCTACAAAGGAAAACATTCTTTCTGTTTATAAATCTGATAAAAACAGTATCATTTTATCGAAACCTTGGGAACCAGAAAGACTCGTTGGCGCGGTGAACCAAATGTTGGGAACCAACTTTCAGTGGTCTGATTGATCATTTGTTTTTTTAATAAAAAAAAACCGGCCCGGGAAACCCCGAACCGGTCAATGGTTCCTAAAAAGAAAGCCGTATGGTTTTATTCTCCGACAGCCACATCTCCTTCTGCTTCGGTAGAGAAACTAACTGGTTGTTTTGATTTTGTTTCTTTAGTTTCCTTTGGATCCCTTTCAATAGATTTCACTTCTCTAGTTTGGATTTTGGCTTGGTCCATGAGGGGGAGGCCGTTTAGATCACGAACTTGGTTTTCTATTTTGAAGGCAATATCTGGATTTTCGAGGAAGAAGATCCTAACTTGTTCCTTTCCTTGCCCGATTTTTTCTCCGTTATAAGAATACCATGAACCTGCTTTCGCAACTAGGTCGTGGCGAACCGCAAGATCAATCAAAGAACTTTCTCTGTTGATTCCATTGGCATACATAATGTCGAACTCGGCTTGTCGGAAAGGAGGAGCACATTTGTTTTTCACCACTTTCACTCGAACGCGGTTACCCACAGGTTCTTCCTTTTCTTTGAGTGTTTCGATACGACGAATGTCCAATCGGATGGATGCATAGAACTTCAAGGCGTTACCACCTGTAGTGGTTTCTGGGCTACCGAACATCACTCCAATCTTCATACGGATTTGGTTGATAAAGATAACAGTGGTATTGGATTTGGAAATGGTTCCTGTCAGTTTACGAAGGGCTTGGGACATGAGGCGTGCCTGAAGGCCCATATGAGAATCTCCCATATCTCCTTCGATCTCCGCTTTTGGAACAAGAGCGGCCACCGAGTCGATGACGATGAGGTCAATGGCATTGGAGCGAACCAGAGATTCACAAATTTCTAATGCCTCTTCTCCGTTGTCCGGTTGGGCAACGAGTAGGTCGTCTACATTGACTCCCAATTTTTTTGCATAGGCTGGATCGAGTGCATGTTCCGCATCGATGAAGGCTGCAATGCCTCCCTTTTTTTGCGTTTCCGCGATAGCGGAAAGAGTGAGTGTTGTTTTACCAGAAGATTCTGGTCCATAGATTTCTAAAATTCGACCAGAAGGAAACCCGCCAATCCCCAAGGCGATGTCTAAGTCCAAAGAACCAGTGGATACCACGTTCATTTCGGCCATACGTGTATCTGCACCAAGGCGCATAATGGAACCCTTACCGAATTGTTTTTCGATTTGGCCTAGGGCTGCGTCAATTGCCTGCTTTCTTTGGTCGGTTTCTTTTTCTTGAGCCTTGTCAGCTTTCTCTTTTTTCATGAATCAAACGTTCTCCTAAAATCGGTGTTCCGAAAGACTAGGTAGGGGACTGGATCAGTTGGTTTCAAAAAATCTCTGAACCGACTCTCTCAAGGATGATCCCATCCCCTCCGAATTCCACTCTTTTTCTCTTCCAGATTGGCTCCATTATGCATGAGACCTGGGACAAATTAGGAAGATGGCGAAATTTTTTCTGGATTATGTCTTTTTTTGTCGTTTTCAACACTAAACAAAATGTAAGTACTTGTATAGTGTTTTTTTTACCGCTGGAGAAAGAAAACTTCGCCGATAGTGTTTCTGTATGACCCTGCCAACTCTTGAAGTCCAAATCCCTGACCATTTTCCCCAAACAATGGCTGAACTTTTTCGCAGTTACCGAACTTACCTTAAAATTGAAAAAAACTATTCGGAACATACATTATTTGCTTATTTACGTGATTTGAAATTTTTCTTTGAGTTTTGTTTGAAAGAGGAAATCGATATATTGACTGTCGATGTTTTGGATGTTAGGGCCTACTTTGCTGATTTAAAATCTACGAAAAAACAAGACAAACGAACGCAAAGTCGCAAACTTTCTTCGCTTCGCACTTTTTATAAATTTTTATTCCGCGAAGAAAAAATTGGCGCCAATCCCATCTTACAAGTAAGTTTCCCTAAAACAAAAAAGAAGTTACCAAAAAATTTTACACCCATCGAAACGGAAGACATTCTAGATTATGAAGATGGTGAAAAAGCGGAAGTTCTTGGAAAGAGGGACAAAGCCATTGTCGAAGTATTGTATAGCACGGGTCTTCGTGTATTTGAGTTAGTCAATGCAAAGTTAAGTGATCTCAATCATGAATTAACATCACTTAAAGTAATGGGGAAACGTCGCAAAGAACGTTTTGTTTTTATTGGTGAAGAAGCACAAATTGCACTTCGCGAATATTTAGAAGAAAGAGGGACAAACGGACCTGAAGAAATTTTTCTAAACCAACGTGGTGGAAAACTCACTACACGGGGAATTCGTTATATTCTTTCGGAAAGGAGAACGGTGATGGGAATGGAAAAAGCCATCACTCCTCATAAATTTCGTCATACCTTCGCAACGGATCTTTTGAATGCTGGTGCTGATATTCGCGCCGTACAAGAGTTACTTGGTCATTCTTCTTTATCTTCCACACAAGTCTATTTGAGTGTTTCAAGAGACAGATTGAAAGAAGTGTATCGAAATGCCCATCCTCACGCAAAGAAATAGGGATGGGATTTAGAATTTGCGCGCGGATAGAATCACCCCGCCCTGATTTGAGGGTGGGGAACTAGACCCGCCGCCCATTGGTTTCCCTCTATCATAACCGCCGTTTTTTAGATACAAGAATCACTAACCTCCCAAAATTTTAATTTATAAGTTCATATTTTGGGTCAAAAATTGAAATAAATATAGTTGACTATAAAAATTATGTAGGCTATATTTTTGAAGTGCTGCGATATACAGAATATGATTCAAATTCACTCCAACAGTTTTCTCTGAAGGAGAAAAAATTTGCTAAAACTAGAACTAATTTAACTTTTGCCTTCCTTTCTGAATTAGAGTGGAAGTCTTTTGACGAAATCAAAATCAAAGATCTCTGTCAAATGGCAGAAGTTTCAGAGCCTACCTTTTATAATTATTTTCCAGAAAAAGGTGATTTGATTCTTCATTACATTCAGATTTGGAGTTTGCAAGTTTCAGTTTTTGCTAAGGAAAAAAAACTTTCGGAATCTGGATTTGGAATCCTGTATGCACTCTTTCGATATACAGCCAAAGAATCCAAAAAAAATCCGAGAATCCTTTTGGAAATTATCTCCTTCCAAGCAAAAACAAAGAAAAAGTTACTGGAATCCAAACTCACAAAAGCAGAACGAGTTTTGCTTTTCCCTAAGATTGTCGGTATTGAAGATTTGGATGCCAATGGTGTAGAGGGTATCATTCGTAACGCCTTAACTCTTGCGGCCCAAAATGGTGAACTGCCCGCAACTACGGATTGGAAATCGTTTTCAATGGTGATTGCTTCCAGTTTTTTTGGAGTCCCAATACTTTCCTTTCAAATGAATCAGAACTTGGAGAAACTTTGGATCGAATCTCTCTATTATTTATGGAAGGGAGCAGGTGGCAAAATAAAAGAATAAAATAAAAGTTTTATAAATATAAAGTTATCATATTATAATACAAGGGAATACTGATGGATATATTGAATCAAAAGTGGTTACTATTGATAGTAGGAGGAATTTTACTTGGATTTACTGGGATGAATTGGAATATTCCAATTTTTGCCTGGATAACTTTGGTTCCTTTTTTACGTTTTGTTAGACTTGGTCATTCTTGGTGGATTCTTCTATTCGCTTTAATCTTAATTCAAACTCTTTCTACGATGCGAATTGTTTCCGAACCATTTCATATCGGAATTGCTGTTCTTTCGGGAATCCAAGGGGGAATTGTTTTTACTATTTTACTTTGGATTTGGAATCAAATTAGGATTAAGTTCTCAGACCAAATTTCACCTACTTTCAGTTTAGCATTTTTATTCACAATCGTCGAGTGGATCGGAGGATATAGTTCCGAATTAGGTGTTTGGGGAATGTTCGCCAATAGCCAGATTAATAATTTAATTCTTTTGCAATCGGCCGCATTATTTGGAGCTACGGGGATCAGTTTTCTTATTTTTTTAGTCAATGGAAGTCTCGAACAATCCTTATCTGAAATAATTACTCATTCCCAAATATCTAAGTTTACTAAATATTCGTTAATCTCCTGTTTTTTGTTATTTGTTGGATTGTCGTTTTATGGAACGATTCGCCTAACAATACCAATCGAAGGAAAAAGTATTAAAGTAGGAACCATAACCTCTAAAATAGAAATCCAAACTATGTGGTTGGAACCGATACAAAATCGTAAGAATACAGAATTGATTTTTCAGAGAACAATCCAAGCGGCAAATGAGGGAGCCAAAGTTGTTGTGTGGAATGAAGGAGCCGTTCTTATCAATCGAAACGAGGAAGTTTCCTTTTTGCAACGAGTAAGCATTCTTGCCAAAGCAATGGGAATCGAAATCATAGCCGCCTATATAGTTCCAGTTAAAGAAAACGAATTTTTTATGGATAACAAATTGCATTGGATAGGAAAGGACGGATCAACTCGACAAATTTATTTTAAACAATTTATTCCTCCCGGTGAGCCAATTTCCCATATACCTACAGAAATACAGGTCATAGAAACCGAATGGGGAAAAATGTCTGCGGCGATCTGTTATGATTTTGATAACCTGCAACTAACAAAACAACATGCCGAATTAGGAACAGGAATCACTTTTATCCCTGCCTCTGATTGGAAGGGAATCAACCCATTCCATACAGAAATGGCTGTCCTTAGAGGAATGGAAAATGGAAGTTCCATAGTTCGTTCTACAAGAGGTGCCCTTTCTGGTATCTATGATGCCTATGGGCGTCCCAAAGGAACTCTTGATTATTATGAGGAAAATGACGGAGTGTTAGTGGCATCAGTTCCTGTTGCTCAGGTTCCTACTTTATATCAGAGTTTAGGGAATTGGATGATAATCTTGGGAGGATTCTATTTTTTAGTCTCTGGTGCATTCATTCTTGTGAATGTACTAAAAAATAGAAACTAACAGGGATTTGCAGAATAGATTTAGTATCAAAATTCTAATATTAGAAAAATTCTAATTAATTGGTTGAATTAAATTTCCTTTTTGTCATGATTTGTAGTCGTGAATTCCTCACCTCTTGCCTGGAATTCTCAAAGGATGTTTGATGACTGTAGTCGCTGATAAATCCATTTTGTTAGTTGAAGACGAAGCAATTCTCGCTATGTTTGAAAAAAACCAATTGGAGCAAGGGGGTTACCTTGTTACCCATGTTAGCAATGGTGAAAATGCTATCCACCTCATTATAAAAGAGGAAAAACCTTTCGATTTAATCCTAATGGATATTGATTTAGGTCGTGGGTTAGATGGTACTCAAACTGCTACAGAGATTCTAAATCATAAAGAAATTCCGGTTGTATTCCTTTCTTCGCATACGGAAAGAGAAATTGTAAAAAAAACGGAGACCATCACATCTTATGGTTACGTAGTAAAAAACTCTGGATTTACAGTGCTTGATGCTTCTATAAAAATGGCCTTCAAACTTTTTGAAGCTAATGAATTAACTAAAAGTAAAAAAGAACATTTAGAAACCGTATTACACTCTATAGGTGATGGTGTGATTGCTACGGATAGTGATGGTAAAATCATTCGTATGAATCCTGTTGCTGAAAAATTAACAGGATGGACTCATGACGATGCAGTCGGCCACAACATTAGGGAAGTGTTCCGAATTGTAAACGTAAAAACCCGCAGTTTGGTTGAAAATCCTGTTGATATTGTTTTACGCACAAATTCAATTGTTGGTCTTGCCAATCATACGGTTCTTCTTTCAAAAGATGGATCGGAATATCAGATTTCCGATTCAGGTTCTCCCATTAAAGATTTAAAAGGAGATACAAGAGGAGTCGTACTTGTCTTTAGAGATATTACGGCAGAATACAATGTTCAAAGTCATATTGCAAAACAAGCCAATATGTTAAATAACGTTTTGGATGCTGTTATAGGGACAGATTTTAATCATCGTATCAACTATTGGAATAAAGCCGCAGAAAAAATTTATCATTGGAAAGCAGAAGAGGTGATAGGTTTATCTGTTTTGGAAGTTTTAAAAACGGATTATCTGCAACTAACTAGCGATCAAGTTATTGCAAAGGTAAATATTGATGGAAGTTTTATAGGTGAAGTGATTCAGTTCGCAAAAGATGGAAACATTCGCAATATAGAAGTGAATCAAGTTTTGTTAAACGATGAAAGTGATTTACCTATTGGTTATATTGCCGTTGGTCGAGATATTTCGGAGCGTTTGAACGCAATGAAACAAATTCGAGAATCGGAAGCCAAACTCACTCAAATTATCGAATCAGCAATGGATGCCATCATCAGCATCGATCAATCTAAAAAAATCATTCTCTTCAATGGAGCCGCTGAAAAAATGTTTGGATACGAGTCCTCGGAAATCATAGGTCAGTCTCTGGATCGATTGATACCTTTGGACTTTCGCAGCCAACATGATAACCATATTGATTCTTTTTCTAAAACAGGAGTCAGTCGTAGGGCGATGGGGGCTCTTGGGCAAATTCGAGGCCTCAGATCCAATGGAGAAGAATTTCCAATCGAAGCATCCATTTCTCAAATTTCGGTTAAAGGCGAAAAATTATTCACAGTTATTTTAAGAGATGTTAGTGTAAGAAACCTCTCTGAATTCAAAATCCAAAAATTATTAAATGAAAAGGAAAATATCCTTAAAGAAATTCACCATCGTGTAAAAAATAATATGAGTTCCATCTTTACGTTGTTAACTCTTCAAGCACGTTCTCAGTCAGAAACATCAATTCAAACTATTCTTTATGAAGCTGCTGGCCGCGTAAAAAGTATGATTGTTTTGTATGATAAACTCTATCATTCAGAAACAGACAATACTGTATCATTACAAGATTATTTCCCCGCAATTTTTAAAGAAATTGTCAGTATCTTCCCAAAAACCGTTGCTTTGAAGATGGATATACTTGAGGAACCAATAGAGTTAAATGCGAAACTCCTTTCTTCTTTAGGAATCATTCTGAACGAACTCATCACTAATTCAATGAAACATGCCTTTAATGAAATCTCAAATGCACAGATCTGTTTAAAAATCTTTAGAGAAGAAAAAAAACTTTATTTGGAATATTCTGACAATGGTGCTGGTATCCCTGGTTCCATTTCTATGGAAAACTCTCCTGGATTTGGTTTACAATTAATAGGTATGCTTGTCGATCAGATTGAAGGCAAAATTAGCATTGTTAGAAACCCAATATCAAAGTTTCTATTAGAACTATCAATTTGATTGGTACTAGACTAGAGTCTTAAAAATAATTAGATTTTAAGACTATTCTTTGGAATTCTTGTTTACCTCGCCAGGGTATTCGTTTCTATTTTCACATGGGCCAACTTCAACTTTTCGTTGTTTTATGTTATGCAATTCCATTTTTTGTAATTCTTTTTCCAATTGGATTATCTTTCTCTTACATTTTTAAAATTACTGGCCTCGACAAATGGTCAAACCGTATCAATAACTACCTTGGTTATTTCTGGTATCGTTCATTTTTTATACTTACCGGTAGAAAGTTACATTTTGTACAGGGAAATTGGGATCCTAACGGAAATAATCGATTTTTAATATGCAATCATACCAATGCCTTGGAAGTTCCTTTGATTGTAGCACTACCTTATTTGGCAAAGTCTAAAGATGTAAAATTATCATATTTGGGTGGAGATATCATTCAAAGATATAAGATCATTCCTTTAATGATGCATAAAACCATTGTAGAAGCGGTTATTTATTCAGAAAAAAAACCAAATTTTAGAAACTTTAAAACGGATGTACTTAGAGTTTTAAAAACAAGATCTATTTTTTTATATCCTGAAGGGGAGAGAACATTTACCGAAGAAGTAAAACCATTCCAAACAGGAGTAATGAAAATTGCTTATAAGTTTAATGTGGATTTAGATGTTTTTGTTGTGAGTGGAATGATGGGTTATTCTAATTTACCTGAGTATTCTCATTTAAAAAAATCTAAAACTGTACATTTTCATTTTTGTGGATCTATCAAGGCAAAGGATTATTCTACATTTGAATCCTATTTAGCAGCTGCAGAAACAATGATGAAAAATAAAAAAAGAGACCTTGAGATGATAGAAAAGTCCGCCGTTACAGTATAACGGCGAATACAAATTAGTTTTTGTTATTGATTTGGTTATTTGGGTAAATTTTTTGTAAACGCTACTAATTGGTCGAGTGCGGTTCCCCATCCATCCATAAAACCCATTTCTTCATGTTGTTTTTTTGTTTCGGGATCTTTGTGTTTTGCTACTGCTTTATATTTGGTTGCATTCCCTATCGGTTCCATTGTAACAAAGGCTGTCATAAAACTATTGCCAGATGGCCTGTAACCAGGAAGTAAACTATCTGTGAAAACTAATTTTTTAAACGGATCAACTTCCAAAAAACATCCGTTATTGGGGAAGTGATTCCCTTCTGGCGATTCCATCATCGTATAGAACTCTCCGCCAGGTTTCAAATCAATCCTACAATCTATAGTTTTCCAAGGAGCAGGTGTAAACCAATGTATTATTTGTTCTGGTTTAGTCCAAGCATTCCAAACCAATTCCACTGGCA
Organism: Leptospira montravelensis; assembly: GCF_004770045.1. Taxonomy (NCBI): domain Bacteria; kingdom Pseudomonadati; phylum Spirochaetota; class Leptospiria; order Leptospirales; family Leptospiraceae; genus Leptospira; species Leptospira montravelensis. The sequence continues at coordinate 208,226 of NZ_RQFO01000014.1, read as the reverse complement.
CTTCAACAATCCTCTCTAACACCAAATCCAATTCAGGATTGAATGTTTCATTTGATTCGTTACTCATATTTTTTTCCCCTTTGTTTTTAGTAAAAATTTATCCAGTTGGTTCAGCCTTGTTTCCCATAAAGATTTTTGAGCCTGTAACCAAGATTCCATTACTGAAAATGGATTTTGATTTAAATAACAGTATCTAACCCTTCCTACTTTTTCAGTATAAATCAATTGGGTAGATTCCAAAATATCTAAATGTTGCATAAAAGAAGGCATGGCCATTGAAAATGGTTTTGCCAAGTCGCTGACACTGGCAGGGCCTTGGCTCAGTCGTTCCACAACTTGTCGTCTTGTTGGATCAGAAAGTGCGTGTAATACCACATCTATATTGTAAGACCTTTTGACCATACTGGCATTATCGTAAAATTTAATACTTAGGTCAACACCTAAGTATTGTGGTTTAGTATTTTTTAAAAGTTAGTTTTCTTAGAAAACCCTTCCCATTTTATAGGAATGGCAAATGAAGTTAGGAATTTCAAAAATTCAGAACCGAGTATCTCAACTTTTGTATTCCTTAAACCTAAGGTTTCTTGCCAAATGGCTATTTTATATCCTACTCATTGCTTTGGTTGTGGGATCAGTCTCTGCTTTTTTTTTAGTAGCACTAGATACAGTCACATCGATTCGAGAATCCCATATTTGGCTTGTTTATCTTCTCCCATTGGCAGGATTTACCATTGGTTGGTTTTATTTTCATTATGGGAAAAATGCCAACAAAGGAAATAACTTACTTTTGGAGGAAATCCATTCACCTTCCTCCATTCTTCCTATTCGAATGGCACCCTTTGTTTTACTAGGAACACTTGGAACTCATCTTGTTGGTGGTTCGGCTGGGCGAGAAGGAACTGCTGTACAAATGGGGGGCTCCATCGCTCACCAATTAGTTCGATTCTTTCCCATGAAGATTCATGAACAACAAACATTGATTATACTTGGAATGAGTGCTGGGTTTGCTTCTGTATTTGGAACTCCTTTGGCCGCGACTATTTTTTCAATTGAGGTCATTCGTATTGGAAGTTATCGAAATAAGTTGATAGTTCCGGCATTTCTTTCAGCATATTTGTCTCACTTGGTTTGTATGTTTTGGGGTGTATCTCATTCACAATATCCAAAAATTCCATTTGATTTTAATGGAACCATTTTTCTCTGTTTGGTGGTTTTGGCCGCTGTCTCAGGATGGGTAGCAAAACTTTTTAGTTTGATTCTGCATTACATTTCCCATTTGTTTTCTCAGTGGATTCATTATACACCACTACGGCCTCTTTTTGGAGGAGTTTTACTCGTGATACTGTTTATACTTGGATTAAACTCTGAGTATTTTGGTTTGGGAATACCCACAATTCAAAAAGCTTTCCATGTATCTTTGCCAAAGGAGTCTTTTCTTATAAAGTTATTATTAACTGCATTAACCATTGGTTCTGGTTTTAAAGGAGGAGAGGTGACTCCACTTTTTTTTATTGGCGCCAGTTTAGGAAACTTATTCGGGTATTTTGATCCTTCTCATCTTATTTTGTTTGTTGGTGTAGGATTTATATCAGTATTTGCTGGCGCTACAAATACACCTTTAGCATGTGCTGTTATGGGAATAGAATTGTTCGGATGGAGTTGTGGCATTTATTTTTTCTTATGCACAGGAATTGCTTATATTTTTTCCGGTCACACGAGTATTTACCAATCGCAAATGATTGGCAAAACCAAACCTTTTAGCCCATCTTCTGATTTAGGTAAAAAAATTTCAGAATTAAAAAAATAATTTTCAAATTGTCATTGCTCAATTTTTTTCAGAGAATATCTTCTTTGTTTCGGAGATACTCATGTTAGCTGAAAATAAAATGAAAAAATCATTTTTATCAAAACAAACAATTGTTGGTTTTTTATTTCTTTTGTTTCCCATTTTTTTGTTTTATTTTAGTGGAATTGGAGCCCGTTTGATTTGTGATGCAAAGGAATGTGTCCTCATTCGAAAACAATTCACACATAGTTCAGAAGATCGATTTAATCCCAGAGAAATCGATCGAATTGGATACAATTACCAAGGTGCAGGTAGACAAAGAACTGGTGTTAGTTCCATTGGTTTTTCTGGGTCTGACCTAGAAATCCACTTACAAGGTGGGAAAAACATTTTAATTTTTGGAACACCTGTTGGTTACCAGTTTGGAGATTTAGATTTTCGTAGTTTAGATTCCTTAAGAGAAACAGGCAATGTTTCTTCCTTAACTCTCCGAAGTTATAGTTTTGGCGGAAAACTTCTGTTTATTGGACCAACGTTAGTCGCCATAGGATATATTCTCATTTTGGTTTCTTTTGTAAGGCCAGTTAGCCCCGATTTGGATCCAAAAGTTTTAAGTAAAAATCGCTTATATAACTTAATTCTCTTTGCGGGAAGTTTATCGATAGTGACATTTTTATATTTATTTCTATGGAAATGCGCAAAATCCTATTTAATTTCTTAAAAACTAAATTTTGTATTTAAATTTTTGAAAATGAGGATACCTTTAGTTGTTCCTTTTTATATAAGATCATTTGGAAAAAAATATGAAAACTATTATAACGCTTTTTACTATCTTTTTAATATCTCTTCAGTGCAGTCGGTTTCAGTTTGGATCCAACCAAACAAAAGACGAAACCGCAGGCGCAGTGGTCACTTTCCTTCAAGGTAATATTAGTATTACTTCACAAGGAAAAGAAAACAAGGCTAAGATTGGAGATGTTCTTCGTCCCGGCGACCGAATCATCACGAAACTAGGCAGAGTGGACTTACAAACCTATCGAGGGGAGGTGATCCGAGTCAAAGACAACTCTGATATTTTGTTTCGAGACATTGCGGGTGAAACCAAAACAAATACAGACATACATATGTTAGCAGGAAACCTACTGGTTAAATCTGTAAAATTAAAATCTGGACAAAACCTCTCGGTAACTTCGCCTACAATGGTGGCAGGTGTTCGAGGAACCGTTTTTTCTTTTGAGTTAGACAAAGGTTCTGTGCCAAAAGTGAAAGTTTACGAAGGTGCAGTGTCCGTTGCATTTAAAACTTCTCCAAAGTTAGTTGAGATCAATGAAGGTCTTTCCGTGGAAAATTACAATCGTTTAGTGAAGACTTTGGAAGAGAACGAAGTTGTTCTGGAGCCAGGCGAAACATTGGAAGTAAATCCTAATTTAAACGAATTGGTATATTTGATCAATGCAAAAGTATCTGCCAATGCTCTAACCAATGAACAACTTACTGGATTTTTAGATTTGGACAACGGATTATCAAAATCACAGACTGTGATCAGTCCGCAAGAAAAGGCCGAAACGGAAACTCTTGTCTCCATTACTTCAGAAACCATCAAAAAACAAATCGAAAGACAAAATGCCAATCCATCAGAAATTTCAAAAGTGGATACGATTGAAAAAGAACATGAAGTCAAACGGGCAGAAGCTCTAAATCAAATTGCAAAAGATGCAGAAAAAGCTGGATTGGACAACGAAGAAGAAATTCACAAACACTATAGTATTCTCGAGACAATTCATAAGTCAAACGGAGAGGTGCTTTCCGGAGCCGTGGTTGCTCAGTTAGGTGATATTTTTATTGTTCATTCTACGAAAGGTGTTTTCCAGTTATCCGTAGACGATATTGAATACGTAGAATACCGAAACTTTAAAGTAAACACAAAGGCAAAAAAATAGAACTCAAATCATTTTGAGAATGATTCATAATATCCAGAGAGAAACCAGATAAAACCTAGGAGCTCTTTTTTTTAGAACAAAAGGGGTCCTTTTTTCTTTTTACAGATTAAAACGTACACTGGTCGCAGAACAGATCTTTGTTTTATTAGTTTATGTCGCAAAGACTTTCCTTATTTATTAAAATACGTTTTGAACAATTTGTTTCCTGGTAGATGTCATAACAATTTATGTTTCCAAAGGAACTTACTAGGAAATCTACGGAAATTTCTTTCGTATGAATGCATAGTAAGTTCGTATATCAGTTCAGATTTAGTAACAAAGTATAGGTAATATATTTACAAAAAATATAAACTAACTAAGATCGATCTTTATGAGTATACGACAAAGGGTCTCTTTATCCATTGCTGGAATTTTATTTGTTGGAATTGTTGTTTTAACTTCGTTTCAGATGTACCGAACCATCACAGACCTAAAAACAGAAATTAGAGAAAATGCAAACATTACATCAGAGAAGTGGTCCTTCGAAATCCAAGAACACTTAAACGCGATGATGGGTGTGATTCGCGGATACCGTTTTGCTTTGTTTTATACATCTCCTCCTCGCGAATCTATGATTAGCAGTATGAGAGAAATCTTGGAACGCAATGATGATATCTTCGCCATTTGGCTTTGTTATGAGCCGAATGCCTATGAAGGAAGGGATGCATCTTTTGTTGGAAAACCTGGACATGATAAAACGGGTAGGTTTATTCCCTATTTACACCATACAAGTGACGGAAAAATTAAATTAGATCATCTCGTTGATTATGACAATCTGAATGGACCCGGAGATTATTATCTCCAAGTAAAAAAAACTAACAAAGCGAAGGTTTTTGGTCCTTATGAATATGTAGCTGATGGAAAAAAAGTTCAGATGATTTCTCTTGTGGTTCCCATCTATCCGAAAGGTCAATTTAAAGGGGCCGCTGGTATTGACTTAGATGTTAATACCTTACAAGAAAAAATTGGTGATAGCCGTCCCTTTCGTGGACAAGGTCATATTGCATTTATTTCAGAAAAAGGAATATATGTGATGTATGGTCAGGACAAATCCAAACTTGGCAAAAAAATTGAAAATCCCGAACATCTAAAAATTTATTTAGAAAATCTAAAACTTGGTAAAACGTTTACCATTCAAAGTGATGGATATACTCATTATTTTTCCCCTTTTCATATTGGAAAAGATCCGCAATTTTGGGCACTACAAGTGAGTATTCCTGATTCTATTTTTAGTAACCAAATTACTAAGGTAATTTTGAGTTCTTCTTTTATATCGATCCTAATACTGATTGTAGTTTTATTTTTTCTAAATTTTGTATTTAAAAAACAAATCAGTGTTCGTTTACAAAATGCCATGAAATTTTCTTCTGAAATTGCTAATGGAAACCTAGCAATAAATGCAGAAGAAATCAACCAAGATGAGATTGGCAGTCTGTTACATTCAATGAACCAAATGAAAAATAGTTTGGTATCTATTATTGGCGATATCAAACAAACGGTGGAATCCTTAGGAAGCCAGTCGAATAAAATGGCCTCCACTTCTCAAAATTTATCGGACACCTCGCAAACACAAGCCTCGGCTGCTGAAGAATCTTCCGCAGCTGTCGAGGAGTTGTCAGCATCGGCAGATAATGTCGGTAAGTCGATGGAAGAAGCGGTTGTAAAAATGAAGGAAATTGATAGATCCGTTTTAACTTTAAGGGAAGAAGTTCAAAATATTAATAAAGAAATGGAATACCTTGCTAAATTTGCTTCTGAATCTAAAGAACATGCAGTCGTTGGGGAAACTGCCATGAATGAATCCACTCGTGCAATGGAAGATATCGGTGAAAAAGCGGAACGTATTAGCGAAGTTTTGGATATCATCACTGAGATCTCTGAAAAAACCAATCTTTTAGCATTGAATGCTGCGATTGAGGCTGCTAGGGCAGGCGACGCAGGCCGTGGGTTTGCTGTGGTTGCTGAAGAAATCGGAAAACTTGCCTTACAAACGGGAGCCTCTGTGAAAGAGATTGGAGATCTCGTCATTTCCACAAATTCGGCGGTGGAAAATGGAAACAAAAAAGTCACAGAAGCCGCCGAAGTTTTAAACTTACTCAATAGCCGAGTAAAAGAATTTGAGACCTCAGCAAAAAGAGTTCTTGGTTCTGTACTTTTACAAGAAAACAATGCAAAGGATATTGCTGAAAATTCAAATCTGCTTACTAATTTAAACCTACAAATTGAAGATGCTGTTTTCGAACAAAAAAGAGCTACCGAGGAAATTTCAAAAACCATCATTAGTATTTCCAATGGAACACAAGATGTGGCCAGTGGATCTGACCAACTAACGATTGTTGCAGGAGAAATTGCTTCGCAAGCGTCTTATCTTTCTACTCAGGTAGAAAGATTTAAGTTAAAATAGTTCTCCAATTTGGATAGATATTTGATTTATATTCTTTTTCGAATGGGTTCTTTTTAGTTCCCATTCATTTAGAATTTTTTTCCTAAACCTTTAACATTAGATCGCAAACACGGTTTGAAATGTAACCATTGTAGCTGTAGGACTTAAATCGTATCGATGGAGTGGGTCAGGCTCATTAGGATTGTTTTTTTGATTTCTGATTGCGTCACCTGCTCGGATGACTGTGGCACCAAACCAAAAAGAAACATTTTCAAAAGGTGTAATGATATAAATAAAGTTTAGTTCTGTCGCAACGAGGTTTCCCAATTGTGGTTTATTCGTATTGTAAGCTTGGTTATTAAAATAATCTTCAGTGGAAGCGGTTTCTCCTGTTGCTTTACTTCCTGCCACATAATTATTGTTATCATAATATCCGTCTTGTAATTTTACTTTATAATACCAGTGAGGATTGAATATAAATGTCCCGTAATGAGAAGTTTCATATTTCAGATGAATAGAGTAATCTTTGATATTTTGCCAAAACACAAGTCCAGAATTTCCGTTTCCCGCAAAGGGTAGTGCTCCGCCTGCCATCCTTCTTGTTGCAAACAAAGGATTGTATGTGGCAACACTCGAATCGTTACGATTGGGATCACCTGAGGCTTGTACATATTGAACGCCAATTCTAAATTCTTTTATGGGAGTATAACCGAGTTGGACGGCTACTATATTTGCTTTGTATTTCACGGCCTCCGAAAATGGTGGCGGTTCCCCCGTTTTCTCGTTGGTAACATAATTTCCTTTTTGATTCAACCAATCAGGACTCACTCTCATACCATTAAATCCGGTTTGCCAAGCTGCCTCTACCATCCAATCAATTCCTGTTCCGTCTGGTAGGAAATTGTTTTTGGTCCGATTGGTCAGTCGAAATCCAGAAGTATTCAATTGGTCATCACCGCGATAATTGCGCGTATCCGAGAGAACTGGTGGGGTAATTGCTTTTTTCTGTTGTTTGTATAAACTATAATTATATAAATCAAGTCCTAACCAGTCTGCGACTTTCCAGTTATAATGTACACCGCCGTAATATGCATCTCCAATTCCACCTAACTTTGTAGAATTATTGGAGACAAGGCTATTGGAATTGTTTTCAGCACCAATGACAGAACCAAATATATCTAAAGTATGATTACTTATTTTTCCAGTAAATCTTAGTGCATCAAAAGAATTTCCATTCAAACTATCGTTTCTGGATCCAAGAATTCTTCCGTCACCAAATTCTAAAATTTGCCTGCCAGTGCGGAGTCTGAAGTTTTGGTTTGTTGTTTTTAAATCTAAAAATGCTTCTCGAAAACCGGTAAAGTTATTTAAAACAACTTCTTTTTGTTTACTTGTATCAATCGTTGTCCCTGCGTTCGCGATGGCTCCATATTTCTGGTCTGCATTTCCCCCTGACACGACTTCACCTCCCCAAAGGCGTACATCTTGTAAGGTAACTTTGAATAAGACATTTTCGTTTAGATCACCTATCACATAAAACTGTGTTTGGTTTAGCGCATTGTTTCTGTTATCTGCTGTGGACTTGTCAAAATCTGTATTATAAAGAGAGTCTGCTTTCGGACGAATTCCAAACCCAACACGAAACTTGTCAGCAAACCAAAGTGATTTGTTTTCTTGGATTGCCTTTCTTTGTTTTGTTGTCACTTGCAAACTTCGCAAATACTCTCCCGAAAGATTTCCTATCTGCGGACTTACATACCCTTCTTTTTTTTCTTCTTTGGGAAGAGGGGGAACCTGTTCTAAAACTACAGGATCTTGTTTTAGGTTTGGGCCACTTGGTTCGGTTTGGGCAAAAAGTTCACCTGTCCCTAAGAAGAGGGGAACCAAAGGTACCGAAAGGAAAAGAAAGAAGGTTAATTTTGTGATTCGCTTGTCCATAAGTTAGGACAGTAACTAATCTACAGTTCAGGATTACAAACAAAAAATCAATATATTGGATATAAAATCTGTAAAAACAGAAATTATTCACTAAATTCTTAAATCTCTGTTTGGGTCATTTCAGGGGAACGCCTTCCTAGGCATAAAAAAAGGCCCCCTAAAGAGCCTTTTTCTTTTGGTCTAGTTTTTGACTAGGGAACGATTACTTAGAAAAAAATCGTTTCTCTACTTCGTCTGGAAGTTTTTGTCCTGTGAGTTTTGCTCTTTGGACTAGTTCCCAGAAATAACGATACGTGGCACGGTCATGAAGGTCTCCATCGTGTTGGATTGGTCCCCATTCTGCATCTTGTGCTTTGATTAAAATGTCACAAGCAGTTTGAGTTTCCGCAAAGTTAGGAGCCATTGCATCCAAAATGGATTGGATTTGCGCAGGGTAAATGGACCACATACGTAAAAAACCAAATTCATCATGCGCACGTTTTGCATCCGCATATGTTTGGTAGACATTTTTCAGATCCAAAGTTACGTTATGTGCTGGAATCACTCCATTCATAAGTGCCGCAGCCACTAGGTTTGCTTTTCCTCGGCGGAGAAGTTCGTGGTCAAACTGACCTGGTGACTTCATACAAGAAGCAGGGATTGCACCGTGGTGACCAGAGATAAAGTCCATAAGACCGAAATCCAAAACTTGCAACCAAGGTAGGCTTGCAATTTCGAATACATCATTTAAGGCACCGTGAGTTTCAATTAATACGTGGATAGGAATCTCTCTTTTGATTCCTGCTTTTTTACAAGCATCTTGGATGTAAGTGATTTGTTCTTTCACTTGGCTTGCTTTTGTAGGTTTTGGGATTGTAATGTAAGCAATTACATTTCCGGCACCAGGAACGATGATATCAATATCACCTCTCCAATGTTCGTTGGTATAATCATGGATACGAACTCCACTCATTTTGTGTTTGTTGAGTTCAGAATTTTGGATGCGAACAATCATCTCTGCATGTTCTTTTTCCTTTCCCGTTTGGGCACCGTCTTCGCAGTCCATCGTGATATCAAAAAGTCCGCCGAGTTTATTTTGTAACTCGAGAGCTTTGGTGATGAGTTTTTCAGATCCAGCGAAGTGTTCACAAGCAGGAATGATAGGGAAAGGTTTTTCTCCTGCAAAGAGAGCTGATTGCGGGTGAGTCAGTGCCATTTAATATACCTTTTTCAGATTTTTTTACCAAGTTTTGTGAATTTTACCTATCGTCGAGGAAATAATCGTAAAACAATAACCGCACCGTGTCAGGCCAAACCTCCCAGACAAGTTTCCACGGGCTGACATTCGCTTTCCTTTAAGAAATTTTGGGGCGAACCCTTTGTGCCAAAGGGCCGGGCCAGTCCGGGCTTCGCCTTTCGGCTCCGGTCGAAAATCGACTTCCCCTTCCTGTCCCTTTCGCAATTCTGGAAATTGAATTGGATCCAAACGATATTTATACACCGCCCGGCGGACCACCACCGCCAAGTCCGAATGTAAAATTCCTATTTGAAAAGTGGGGAGAAACAAACATCCGTAAACTTGTCTCTGACTTCTATGACCTTGTGGCTACCTCGGAAATTCGGTGGATGTTCCAAAGCGACTGGGATTTGGCGAAGGAAAAACAAGCAGATTTTTTAATACAAGTGTTAGGTGGCCCAAGTTATTATATAGAAAAATGGGGACCTGCCAGAATGCGGATGCGCCATTTTGTTTTTCCTATTTCTGAAAAAGAAAGAGCCGTGTGGTTTGATTGTTATGACGAAGCCTTAAAAAACTTCGATTTTGAACACGAAGACAAAGTTGATTTTTTATATTTTTTAGATGGATTTAGTGGTTGGATGGTCAATCGCAAAGATTCGATAAAGGATTAAACAGACTAACTAACAAACAAACATTATAGAATTGGATTCTATAGGTTTGGTTTGTACAAAAATTCTCCAGAGGGAGATAACTTTAGTTATGGTTTTCTAATAATTTAAGAATGACTGCTTTTTGGGCATCTAACCTGTTTTCTGCCTGAGTAAAAATAATCGAACGATCACTTTCTACCATTTCCCGAGTGATTTCATAACCGGCATGGATTGGCATATCGTGCATCACTTTTGCTTTTGAATTTTTTAAAAGTTCTGCATTCACTTGGTAAGGCATCATGAGTTGGATTCTTTCTTCTTTTTCTTTTTGGAATTTGGGATCATTGAAATATTCCATATCCACCCAAGTGTCTGTATAAACATAATCTGCATTCAAAACAGCTTCTTTAACATCGGTTTCCCAAGAGATAGTTCCTTTTGTTTTGGCTCTTTCCAGTGATTGTTTTACAATGGAATCTTCTGAGGCAATAGGAGTTACTAAAGTTAAATGGATCCCGAGCGCTGCCGTAATTTCGATAAGGGAATTGGCAACATTGTTGTGAACACCAATATAACAAATGGATTTTTTTTGCCAATCTTGTGGTGAGTCCATAACGATTGTTAGGATGTCCGCTAAAGATTGACATGGGTGAAATAAATTACAACACCCATTGATCACAGGAACCGTGGATCCTGACTTTAATACGAGTAGGTCCTCATGTTTTTTTAGCCTAGCCATAATGATGGCAACGTTACTAGAAAGATATTTCCCTTCAAAATCGATATCGGAAAGCAAAAAGTTAGAAGCCATCCAATCCAAAAATATTGCATGCCCACCAAGTTCTGTCATTCCTGCTTCGAAGGAAACTCTGGTTCTTGTTGATGTTTTTTGGAACAACATGGCAAGAGAGCGACCAGCCATATGTCCAGAGAAATAAACGCGATTTTTCTTTACATACACTGCAAACTCAAGGAGTTCACGGATTTCTCCATCACTCCAATCTTGCCAAGATATCAAATGTTTGACTTGGGACATAGCTTCCCAACTAATATCGGATCTTGCGGGAATCAAATCGAGAGATTCTCATAAGATTCTAACCCTAAAATCTTATTTTTTTCTCTTTTAAGCTACCGATTCGGCCATAGACCTTGCGATGATAAAATTAGGAAGGATCAATTCTTCCAAAAACTTAATTCCAAAGAGAACACCTTCGTCAGTTTCCTTTTTCCAGGCAATTTTCCCTTTAAAGGAAATTCGTGATCTGGTTAAATCACTTTCAATCACTCCGGCCACTAGGTCTCGGTCGTTTAGTATTATCTCTTGGTTTAAACTTCCGCTCACTCCGAGTTCTGAAATATTTCCAATTTTTGCGATCAGGAATTCCGGTTGGTCATTGATCGAAAATAGTTTTAAGACCAAATCATCCCAATCTAATGATTCAATGCGATCGGTTCTTCTTGTATTCAACATATACAACTCCTAAAGGTCTAGAACACGTATAAGCATAAATCGTGCCAATCGCGGAAAATAGGAGGTTTTTGCAGTTTGTCACTGGGATAAAATTGGGAAGACATCCATTTGCCCTAAATTGTTGCCTTTTCCACCTAGGCAAAAGGAGACTTTGTATGGGGCTTCATCAATCTGTATAGTGAGTATGCAATTGAAATGATTCTAAGTTTAGACTGAATTTATATTATTTCTAACTTGCCGATTCCGGTTCTTTTTAGGAAGATTCCAATTATATGCTGAGACAAATATTTACACCTTTATTCATTTCCATCCTACTCGTCACTTTCACCTATTGTGGGCCAACACAAGAAACCAAAGATTTGCAAGGGAAGGCCAAACAAATCATTGGTGCCTTACCTGAAAAAATGCCTGGCTCTGAAAATGATACAGCAGAGTTAGTTTCTTTGGGAAAAAAACTCTATTTCGAAAAAAAACTCTCCTTAAACGAAACTCAATCTTGTAACTCTTGCCACAATGTGGAAGGGAAAGGGGCTGGTGTGGACAATCTTCCTACTTCTCCCGGAGCTTTCGGTAAAAATGGAGACAGGAATTCTCCTACAGTTCTCAATGCTGGATTTCATTTTGTTCAGTTCTGGGACGGACGTGCTGCCGATTTAAAAGCCCAAGCCAAAGGACCAATTTTGAATCCAGTGGAAATGGCAATGCCTTCGGAAAAGGAAGTTCTAAAACGCTTAAGCGAAGATGCAGAGTATCCTAGTTTATTTGCAAAAGCTTATCCGGATGAAAAATCTCCTTTGACTTATGAAAACTTAGCAGGAGCCATCGCTTCCTTCGAAAGAACTTTGGTAACTTCTTCACGATTTGATGATTTTATCAACGGAGACTACAAAGCGATTTCACAAGCAGAACAAGAGGGATTTAAATCATTTATGGCAGCAGGATGTACATCTTGCCATTCAGGTAATTTACTCGGTGGAAATTCATACCGAAAAATTGGCCAAGTGAATGAATACAAAACAAACGATCTTGGTTTGTACAATGTAACTAAAAAGGCTGAAGATAAATTTTTCTTTAAAGTTCCTAGTTTAAGAAATATTGCTTTGACCGGACCTTATTTTCACGATGGGCAAGTTAAAACTTTAGAGGATGCGGTAAAGAAGATGGCATACCACCAATTGGGTATGAATCTTTCTGATGAAGAAACAAATAAAATTGTTACCTTCCTCGGAACTTTATCTGACAAAAACCGCGCCAATTAATTCCTTACTTTGATTGGTTTCTCCTTGGGTCCTAAAATTCATTTTAGTGGTCCAAGGGGGATTATTCCCCAACTGACTCAATTAATCCATAACCATTAAAAATATACTTTTCGGGGCAGAATTATAAGAATAATTAGACTATGTCCCCAACTTATAGAGACCAACTTTTCGCCTGGATGAAATCTTACGTCTATCGTTATTCGGAAGCACCCTTTCGTTTAGCAAGTGGCCTTGAATCCCATCATTATTTTAACTGTAAGGAGATTACTCTCCATCCTGAGCGCCTTGCGGCCCTTGCAGAATGTTTTGTGGAAGAAATCATTCCGAAAATGGGTGCCGACTTCCAGGCAGTCGGTGGACTTACGTTAGGTGCAGATCCATTGGCATATTCAATAGCCCTTGCCTATCAAAAAAAGGGGAAACTCATTTTCCCACTCGTTGTAAGAAAGGAAGCAAAAGGGCATGGAACTGGCCAACAAATAGAAGGTTTCTGGAAAGAAATAAAATCTTGTTTGGTCGTAGATGATGTAATTACTACCGGTGGATCGACACTGAAAGCAGTCCAAGCTTTAAGAGAGGTCGGGATTTCCGTAACCCAAGGGATTTGTATCTTAAACCGAGAAGAAGGTGGTGCAGAGAATTTGGAAAAAGAAGGTGTCCGGATGGAATCTATATTTCGCAAAAGTGAGTTTTTTTGAATGAGTATCCAAAAGATATTTTTATATGATGTAAGTTTATTTAGAAGCAAATTATTAAAAAGAACATGGGCGGTTATTTCGTTATTTGTGATTTTTGTTGCATATAACAGCTTGCAGGTGCCAAAAGAAGGCCGAATACAATTTTTTACTATTTTTGTCCCTTTGTTGGTTTTGTTTTTTTGGTTTCTGCGAAAAAATTTTTTAAAACAAGTTGAAATTTTATCATCGGGACGAATTGAAATCGAAGGTGGTTCCTTAAAACAATTTGATTCCAATGGGAATTGCGCCTCTCTTCGAATGAAAGACTTAGAACTCATCACAACTGATAAATTTCGTGGATACAATCGAATCGTTTTGGAAACAAAAGAAAAAATTTATCCACTTGTAAACATTGAGAATCAGGAAGAATTAGTTTCCCTTCTCGAAAAGGAATCTGGACTAAAAAGAATCAATGATCTTACGGAAGATCGGATGTGGACTATAAAAACACCTTTGTATTTTTTGCCAAGTATCTTGGTTTTAATCGCAACCTATCTCCCAATGCTAAGGGAAAAATTTCCAATCCTTACCAGTGAGTTTTTAGGATTATTTTTTAATGTTAATTTGATTATTTATCTTTTGTATTTACCTGAAAAACAAAACCATACAATCAGTCAGTTTTCATTAAAAAGACGGATGATTTTTATTAGTTTGGTAGTATTTTTCTTTCAGGTTTATATCCAATTAGATAAATCAGGTTGGTTAAAAAACTAATTTTAATTGTCTTGTTTTGATCCAACACTTTGCCTAAGTAAATTTAGTTTTGCTTGGGCATATCTTCTTAATTCAATCATTTCCGTTGCATACCTTTTTAATAGATTGTCTTGGTCTATTCTGTTTTCCATTAGTTGTAAAGTATCTCGAACATACTTGATATCTTTTTCATCTTTTAGTTTGCCCGACTGGATTAACTTTTTTACAACGTCGAACTCGTATTTTCTGAAATGTACACGTAACAAGAATTCGGTGGAAAAATTCTCTTTTGCTTTGACCCAGTTTTGATCTACTTTTTCTTTCGGTGCTTGTTCTTTTAATTGGTCTACCGCTCGTTTTGTTGGATCATATTCTTTGATTGCTGCGCTAGCCAAATCTTCTGATGCATTTACTTCATCTTTGAAAATTTCTTGTAATTTGGTTCGGCGCCATTGGTCCGTATACTCATAACTTTGTGCAGTCAACATCCTCTGAAATTCTTCGAGCATTACAGATACATTGATGGAACGACCTAGTGGCGTGTTGTTAAATTCCTTAATTTTTGGAAACAACTCGCGTGTGATTTGGAATGCTGATTTTCTTTTATAATTACTTGCTTCGTAAAGTTTTTCTAAAGATTCTTCTGAATGTCTTTTTAGTTCGTTCAAAATGAACGGTTCAGCAAATACATAAGCATCTTCACCGTAAACAAATAGGTTGGGATCAGGGGCAACTACAGAGACTATGAAAATATAATGGCTATCTCTAAGGGCTGTCAAAAGTTTTCTAAGGTCTTCTTCCGTTCTGGATAATTGTGAGGACCAAACTCTTAAATGAGTGTCTGAAGTTGGAATTTTTTCTCTTGATTCGAGGTTCTCTTTGCGAATCATTTCTGCAAGTTCCAAACAAACTTTGATACTTCCGGCCATGAATAGAACTTACTAAGAGCACATTTTCGGTAAAGAATTATTCATATTTCAATTCCTTTGAAATATTCATGTACTTCAGAAAATAGAAAGGTAGTAGACAAATTAAAAATGTAATTACAGGAATGAATATCGGGAGTTTCACTACAAGGGTCATGGGATATTGGAAATCGAGGACCCATCCGAATGCATTTCGATTGATTCCAAAAATTACAATAGGAGATAAAACGAGGCTACTAAAAATACCTGAAAAAATTCCAAAGGATATAAGGAATAAAGTTTGGGTGTAAATCATCTGGAACATTTGGTATGAATCCATTCCGATTGCTTTTAGTCCTGCTAACAGCTGTGATTTTTCTCTAATAAAATAAATTAGAGAAGTCGTTAATGCAAGTATTGAAATAAAAAGTGCCGAAATCTTTAAAGTATCCAAAATAGAAAAGACTTGGTTCATACCTTCTAAATATAGTTTTTTTAATTCTGATTGGTTTATGAATTTTAAATCATATTGTTGTGTTATATCTTGTAATTGGCGTAATATATTTTCATTAGGAATTTTATTGTTTTTAGTAATTCGTATCGAGTTTAGATATTTGATCATAAAGTTTTTTTGAAAGAAAGAATAATCCATCATTATGGTGCCTCTTTCAGAAAAAAAATGGTCTTTTTCGTCTTGGACGATTACGTTCACCTGAGAATTCAGTTCGGTATTTATAGTGATCGAATTTCCCTTACAAATTTGATCCAAAAAACATAAGTTTTTAGAAACGATTAATTGGTTTTTGTCATAGTTGTTTTTGAAGTTTAATACATGTAAGGTGTAATATTTCCCATTTACAATAAACTTTGAATCAATATAAAATGGTTCAACCGATGAAAAATTTGGATTTGTTAGTAAGGTTTCGTAAAGGGAAACGGGGACACCTGGTTCCCCGGAGTTTAATTTTTTTTCGTTGATTAACGAATAATCTGATTGGTTCTCCTCATCCACCCAACGAATTAAGGAACTTTCGTAACTACTTGTCAAACTTGTCAGAGTGAAAACAAGGGAGGTAGATAACATAATTGTAGATGCAGTGAGTCCGTGTTTCCAAGGCTCCATTTGAATCTCTTTCAATCCTATTTTAATCGATTGTGGGAAATGAAATTTAGAAAAAGTTTTTTCTAATATATAAACAAAATAAGGAATTGCTAAAAAGTTTAATGAAACAAATCCAAGGATGACAAATCCGATACCAATCATTCCAGGTAAAATTTGTTTAGCAAAACTAACTAAACCGATTGTAGTTCCCAAAATGATAAAGAGAGTAGAGAGTAATAAAGTCTTTCTGATTGAAAAACCTAAAGTTAAATCAGTTTTGGGTAAGTCTCTTTCCCTGATTAGATCTATCGGAAGAATTTGGTAAGTTTTGTAGGAATTGTATAGGGAAGCAATTACCGATCCAATGATAGATATCAAAAATCCTGAAAAAATAATGAAAAGAGGTATATTCCGATAAGAACGAATTTGGTTGGAATCTGTGATTGTATTTACTGTAGTGAATAAGTTGGAATTGGCGATAAAAATTCCTAATAAGATACCAACAATGCCTCCTAAAGTTCCAATCAAAACGGATTGCGCTAAAAATAAAATGAAGTTATCGGTTTTATCTGTTCCAATCGATAACAGAATTCCAAATTCACGCTTTCTTGATAAATAGAGCCCGGTAAACATGTTGGAGACCATAAAAAAAGAAATTAATACCGAAACCAATGAAACTATTGTTAGGTTTATTTTTAAAGAACCTAAAACAATTCCTGCCCGTTCCAAAATTAATTCTTTTGGTTCATAAGTCCAATCGGTAGATTTGAGTTTTTGTATGGATTGTACTTCCGAAAAATTTTGGTCTTGGATTAACCATATAGAAGTGATTTGGTTTTTTTGGTTACAAATTGATTGAAGTCTTGTTATATCCATCAAAAGAAAAATGCCATCGGTGGGGATCACTTGGTAATCTTCCTTTGACACAATAATTTCCTTTTCGCAGATTAATAACTTTGTTGTCTCTTCTTGTATAGGGAGTTTTTCATATAAGGACTGACTTATAAAATATTTTGGTATTTTCTTTTTTTCCTCTTTGGTAGGGAAGACTTGAAACGATAATAGAATGTCTTTTCCTATCAAGGGAAAACTTAATATTTGCCCTTGCGTTAAGTTGAGTATACCTTTCGTTTGAAATTCAGGTTCTAGTTTAATATTTTCAGGTATATGTGAATCAATTTCTTTTAGAAATGTATCGTTTGCTCCTTGGTTTTGGTTATTCGCAACATACCTTCCTATGAATTTTTCAGAGGAATAACCGATCATTTGGTCTAAAACACTTTTTTCTGCCCGCCACGCATTGATTTGGGTGCTAACAAATAAGGCAATTCCTAGACTAATTGCTATAATTGATAATATAGTTCTTGGAAAGTTATCTTTGAAATATCGAAATATAAACAAATAGTAAAAGACTTTCATTTTTTCTGAAGTTTACCATCTAACATTCGCAGATTAATATCGCCAGATTCACCAATTTGTTCGTTATGAGTCACTAGAAACACGGATATGCCTAATTCATGTACACATTGATTGAATAATTTCATAATTAGCTCTGAAGATTTCGAATCCAAGTTTCCTGTTGGTTCGTCTGCAAGGATTAGTTTCGGTTGGTGGACCATTGCACGAGCAATAGATACCCTTTGTTTTTCGCCTCCAGACATTTCTTTGGGAGTGAATTCTAACCTGTGTTTGAGTCCGACAAGCGAAAGGGCTTCCTTAGCTTTGGATACTGCGACAGATTTGGAAGTTCCAGAAAGATATAGTGGCAATGCTACATTTTCTGTCGCTGAAAGGTATGAAAATAAATGGAAAAACTGAAAGACGATTCCGATAGTTTTTCGTCTATAAATGGTAAGTTCTTTTTCATTGGCACCAAAGAGTTGGTTTCCGAACACATTGACTTCTCCTGAATCTGCCGATTCAATTGCAGAAAGGATGTTAAGTAATGTTGATTTACCACTACCGGAGGGTCCCATCAAGGTAACTAATTTTTTCTCAGCGATATCAAATGAAATATCATTCAATACCGGAAAAGCGATTTCGCCTTGGTAAAAAGTTTTGTTAACATTTTTAATTTTTATCGCAGAGTTTGTGGTCGATTCTTTTTTTTCACTGATCACGAAAAATAACTTCCCATATATAAGACAGTCAAGAATATCAAGATTAAGGTAAAACGGATTGATAGCACGTATATTTTTTATTCTACTTCTGTCAGTCTTAGTGATCGGTAAGTCTCAATCGTGGACTTCGCTTGCGGAGTTTACCGAGTCTGGCGAGATCTTTTCCTATGAGAAAAATCTAGAAGAACTTCCGGGAGAAGAAGACAGTGGTTTTTCTGTTCCTTTATTCCCTGTTTTAATCTTAGTCTCGCAATCCTATTCTTTTCGAAATTCTTCCTCTCTTACTTACAAAATCATTTCGATCAAATTCCCAGATCGTCGGGGTTCTCCCCAATTTACATAACAGACTTATTTCTTTAAAATTTTATTTTTGAGGTAGTTATGTTAGAAGATGAAAGAATTTCAATCTTCAGATCGATCCTGGTAGGAATATCAGCGCTCTCACCACTTGTTATATTTTTGTTTTCTAATTATGATGTATTGTCTGTAGACTTTCCTATTTTGGTTGGTCTGGTCATTCAAGCTTATATTGGGTTTTCTTCGTTTATGTTGGTTCAATCGTATGAGCCTAAAGAGAAAAATAAAGTTACTATTGGTTATATTATTTTTTGGTCAGCCTTGGGTCTTTGTTATTTATCGGGTAAATCTCTACTCCTTCCGATTGCTTTGGAAGTAACTTCTTTTTCTACCATTTTGATCTACTCTGGCACTGAGTTTGGTAAAAAACAAATTGAAAGTTTAGGTTCATTACTCTTAGCATCAGGCATATCCGCATTGTTTTTATCCGCCTGGGTGATGTTACCCGATGGTGATAATGTAGGAACCATTTTACTTCTATTAGGACTCCTCATCAAATCTGGGTTTTCTGGATTTCATTTATGGATACCTAAAGTAAATGAAGGTGGACCATCCCATGCCTTAGGTGCTTTTGCCGGCGTTTTGGAAGTGTTCCCACTTTTACTGTTTTACCGTTACGTTTTACCAAACCAATTGGATCCTATCATTTACCAGATCCTATTTCCTCTCGCTGCATTAGGAATCTTCTTCGGCGGAATCACTAGTTTCTTCCATAAAGATCCAAAAATCTCTTTGGCTTATAGTTCGGTAGAGTCAATTAACTTTCTTTGGTTATGTTTAATCATCGCAGGAATGTTTCAATTTTCTGTTGATTCTGAACTTATGACTTTAAGTAACTCTTTTAGAATTTTGTTTTTCCTTAGTTTGTTTCACCATTCGTTTTCCAAAACTTTCCAATTGTTTTCCATTGGAATGGTGGCAAGACTCAAAAATTCAAGTTCTAGTGATGAGCTAAAGGGAATTGGAAGACTTCTTGGAATTTCTCCTTTGTTGTTAGGTGCTGGAACATTTAGTTATGCGGTCCTTCCTGGGACCTTAGGATTTGTGTCTGAAGCTACATATTTTTATTTGAACGCTCGTATTTTAGATATGCCAATTGGTCGTTCGGTTTTTCTTTTGCCATCGATGATATTTATCTTTTTTGGAATCGTACTGGGTGGATTTACACATATTAAATTGTTTATGAGTTTGTTTTTGTCTACTCCAGGCAAGGACATCAATATTCAGCCGTTTGGTGTACAAAAAAGAAGATGGGTTACTATTTCCTTATTTAGTTTAGCATTAGTGATTTTTCTTTTTCCCTTGGTAATTCCTTACTTCGTTCGTTTGCCAATGTTAAGTCCTTTTGTTGATCCACAATTGATGGATTGGTTTTGGACATTGTCTCTCGTATCATACATAACAATTGCTTCGGTTATTGTTTTCCGATTGTATGACCGTTATCAGTTAAAGAAATATGGTTTACCTAAAACAAAAAACTGGGATTGCGGAGGAGGTTACAGTGGTCACGAACTTTCCATACCAACATCGGTGTTTTCCGAACCATTAAGAAATTCACTTGGTAGGTATTTTTTAAGTAAATCTGGAGAATCAAAAGTAGATTCTTTTCTAATAAAAGGAATAACTTTATTCTTTCGATTGGGTACTGGTTTTATGTCCAAAACGAACCATCCTAAGGATGAGGATGTAAGTCAATACCTTGCTATCTCTTCCATGTTCCTTATCTTCATTTTCTCACTTCTTATTTTAGGTGATTTTGGAGGTTTGTAGATGAATACATTTATATACTATACTTATTTATTGGTTTTATTTATTGTAATGCCTTTCCTTTTAACGGGGATTATACGAAAGGTTAGAGCTTATGCGCAAGGAAGGCGTGGACCCAAATTACTTCAGTTTTTTTGGGAAGTAGATAAATCGCTTCGAAAAAATCCAATTTCACATACAAACATTTCCGATTTTACACATTTGGCTCCCAGGGTGGCGTTGTTTTCTTCTGTAATGATTTGGAGTGTGGTTTTGTTTGAGTGGGCTCCGTTCATTCTAATCCCATTTTTCCTGGCTCTATATCGATTCGCCTATGTAAGTTTTGCGATGGAAGGGGCCTCTTCTTTTGGAGGGATGGCTTCTGGTAGAGAAATATTACTTTCGGTAATGGCTGAACCTACTTTTATTTTGATGATCCTTGCGGCTCAGTCCCATATTGAAATTTCTGTTAGCCCACAAGGTGCTCTGATTGGTTTGCTTTTTCTTTCGCTGGCTTTTATCGCAATCCTTGCAGAGCTCGCGAAGCCTCCGTTTGATGATCCGCGAACTCACTTAGAGTTAACTATGGTTCATGAAGCTATGATTTTGGAAGCATCTGGTAAACAATTAGGAATTTTTGAATTAGCAAGTTCTATAAAGCTTTCTACTTTACTTGTTTTTCTTGTAAAGTTGGCGCTTGAGCATTCAAAATTATTTCGAAATGAGGTTTTGGATAGTTTTGCAAGAGAACTTATGATTGCTCCGATGGTGATACTGCTTGCAATCATTCTTGGATTTTGGGAGTCAAATAGTGTTCGTAGGAAGTGGACTTGGATTCCTGAGTTTATGGGTTTAACTTTCATTGCTATTTTGATATTAGGAACATTGGTTAAATTGTCTTAAAGGTTGTTATGATATACGATTTTATATATTTATTATTGTTACTTACCGGAATAGTTGTTTTGGTAGAAAACCGGTTGAGTCGAATTATCTTTTTTTTGAGTGTGCAAGGGTTCCTTTTGGTTTTTCCAGTTTTGCAAACTCATGATGGAGATTTAAAACATTCAATTTCACTTATTGTTATGGTGGTTTTGTTTAAAGGAATACTAACTCCTTGGGTTCTAAATTGGACTGCGAACAAATCAAAAATGAATGAAAGCACAACGCCTCGTTTTGGATACCTTGCTACTCTGTTATTTATGGTGCTTGGTTTAGTTTTGGCGGTAAAGATTACGGAAGGGGTTACTGTATTGTTGATTCCTGTCCACAAAATAGGGTTAATCTACGTCATCTTATTAGTGTATGTTGGTATCCTGTGCTTTGTTGTTAGGCGAAACTGGCTAGCACTCATTGCTGGTTTTTGTGTCTTTGAAAATGGGATTTTTGTTTTGACTATGGTTTTAGACAAAGGTCTTCCCTTTGGACTTGAGTTTGGCTCGTTTTTGGATGCCATTTTAGTCATTGTTTCTGGTGGAATTTTGCAACTTTCTCCACATATGCACACTAAGGAGAGAAAAATATGATGGCAGAACTGTTTTATTTTTCTGGCGTAATCGCATTCTTAGTTATCTTTTTGATTTCAATTTTGGCACCAACGAAAGGACAAACAAGGATTTGGTTGTGGAGTATTCTGAAAATCTGTTTTTTTGGTTCTTTATTTTACTCTTGGTTCACCGATAATATCGTTCTCAAGTGGATCTTAATAGAAGCATCAACTTTATTTGGTGCGCTACTCATTTCTTCTAGTGGAACCGAACGTTCCTTCCATGTAGGTTGGAAGTTTTTGTTAATCAATTCCTACGCTCTTGGTCTTGCATTTTTAGGAATTGTTATTCTGCTGTTTGTGTCCACTCCTTTGGAAAACTTAGACTTTAATTCTTTGAAACAGGGGTTAGTTGGTCAAAGTGGGCTATTGATTGAAACGGGGATTCTTCTTACTGTTTACGGTTACAGTGGTAAGTTGGGACTTGTTCCGAATCACTTTTGGGTAGGGGATACTTACGCAGAAAGTCCAAGCCAAATATCTTCTTTGATTGCATCGTTTGTTCCAGTTAGTGTGGTTTTGGCCATACGTCCTCTTATACAGTTGGAACGCGAAATCAATCCACATATGATTAATGCTGCAAATGGGATATTGTTTATTGGTGTTTTAACTATCCTATATTCTACTTTGATTCTTTTTTCAAGAGAAGACATTCGAAGGATATCTGCTAAGGTTGCGCTTTTTCATACGGGAATGTTGACTTTGTTTTTATGGTTGGATGTATCAGATGATGTATTTTACTTTTTATTAACAACGACAGTTCTTGTGAAACTTTTGGTATTTCTTTCAATGGGAATTTTGCGAATGGATGCTGGGAAAAGAAATATTTCGCAAATTTTAGAAAATCCTTCTCTAAGTCATAAAGCATTATATATGTATTTACTAGCTTTGCTTGTGGCATTTGTTTTTCCTTTGTCCCCGGTTTTTGTTTTGGATTTAAAGGTAATTGAAATTGCTATTAAACAAAAGTTATTTTTGTTGTTTTTGTTTCCCATCATTGGGGCCATATTTTTCTTTATATCACTTAACAAAGTCTTACCATTAGTTAGATTGCCTAATCGAAATTTTGAAACAGGTGTTTATCGAATATTACAAACAAGATTAATATTCTTTTGGTTTAGTTTTTTATTCACCGTATTTGTAGGTTCATACGGTTTAACTTATTTATTGGCAGAATATATATGGAAAAGATAACAGGCATTACTAATTTTGATGGTGTTTATCACCAATTTGTTATCCGTGATCAAAAAATGATTCGGGAAGAAGTTGTATCTAAAAAAAGTAATATCGATTTTCTTTTAGATCCTAAGTATCCGGTTTGGCTTGTTCGCCATGCATTTGGACAGGACATGGGTCTGGAAGATTATTCTGATTTAAAAGAAGAAGATTATTTATCTGACAATCGCGGAAAAAATCTATCCTTACACCAAAAAACTGGAATAGTGAGGGACTTGGCCTATCATGGATTACATGTTCCCTTCCTTGAAGGAACATATTCCCATGCTGTAGGTCCTATTCATGCAGGGATCATTGAACCAGGTCATTTTCGTTTTATTGTGGAAGGGGAAGATATCCGTCACCTAACCATTCGTTTAGGTTTTCAATACAGAGGTATACGTGAAAAAATACTAGGAAAATCAATGTCAGCGGTTATGCCTTTTTCTGAAACAATATCTGGGGATACAAGCGTTGGTTATGCGGTCACCTTTAGTAAAATTTACGAAGAAATGTATGGGATTGAAGTTTCTCAGAATGTCGCATTATTCCGCTCCTTTTTAATCGAATTGGAACGAATTGCTGTTCATATCGGGGACCTGGGTGGAATTTCCGAAGACATTGGTTATTACTCGCTCTACGGAGTTTGTGTGACAGATCGGGGAGCAGCACTCGGGTTAATGGAAACATGGACAGGGAATCGTTTTGGAAAAACGGCAGTCCGACCAGGGCGAGTCCGAGTGAACAAACGTATTACCGCAAAACAAGCAAAAGACGCTTTTTTCAATTTAAAAAAAGTTTACTTTAAAAGAGTTCGTCCGCAGATTTTAAGAGCACTTTCTGTTTCTACTTTGAAAGAAAGAATGCAGGGTTGTGGTTTTATTTCGGAGTTAGATGTCCAAAAAAATGGATTTTTAGGGATGGTTGCGCGTATGGCTGGAGTGAATGATGATTTAAGAATCAATCATCCAGATTATCCTGGTTGGACTCCGTTACCACTTCAGGAAGAACACCATCATTATAATGGCGATGTTTGGGCTCGTATGTACATTCGTTATGCTGAGATAGAACAGTCATTAAGCTGGATGGAATCTCATTTGGAAGAAATCAATTGGGAATCTTTGTGGTCAGATACTGATAATCAATCTGGAAATCAAATTGAGAAAAATAAGAAACCAAATCCGGGAATTTATACTGCGGCTGTAGAAGCGTGGAGAGGACCACTTTTGGTTTCATTGGATTTTGATAGCGAAGGGCTAATAAAAAATTCTTATATCAGAGATCCTTCAGTTTTAAATTGGCATGCTTTGGAGTTAGCGGTTCGCGGCGAACAAGTAGGAGATTTTCCATTGAACAATAAGTCGTTTAATCTAAGTTATGTTGGTTTTGATTTATGAATTTTTTATATGAATTAAAAAGTTTCTTTTTTCCTAAGAATGTTTTGGATTTTGATAAGGCTTCGCCAATACATCCGGCAAGCCGCGGAATCCCTGTGCCAACTGCCAAGATGTTAGAAGGACCTCATACTTTAAATTTATCTGCTGAAGTTTGTCCCACAGGTGCCATTCAAATCATTTCAGATTCGGAAATCCAATTTGATTATGGTAAGTGTTTACAATGTGGGCTTTGTACAGAATGTTCTGATGGAAAACTTCGTGATTCTGGATTTATTTACACCTTTGCATTACATCGTGAGGACTTAAAAGTCTCTTACGTTTCCGGACGTATGAAAAAAATTAATACCACACACCCACTAACAGCAAACCAGGAGCTGTTTCGTTCCTTAACTAAAAAACGTGGCTTTCTCTATCGAGAAGTGGCAGCATGTGGGAACAATACGGTGGAATCGGAACTGAATGCCTCTTTTAATTCTGTTTTTGATTCGGAAAGGGAAGGGGTTCGTTGTGTGGCAAGTCCTAAACATGCGGATGCCATTGTATTTTCTGGCCCTGTAGGCACCAATATGTCGGCTCCTTTACAGACAGCTTGGGATGTAATGGCTGAACCCAAAGCTTTGATCGCTTGCGGCACAGAGGCGGTGAGCGGAGGTTTGTATCCTATGGGTCCTGTTCCCAAAGAACCAGACCTTTATATTTCAGGAGATCCCCCTAGGCCTGATGTCATTCTGCAAGGTTTTCGTCTTTTAATGGGAAGATTTTCTTTCCAATTTCAAGAGGCGCTTCACAAAATTTTGGAGAATGAAAAATAAGGTGCGTGGATTTAGAAAAAGAAGAAATCGTTCGTGTCCTGGTCTTAGAACCACAAAAGAAATCGTATGATACCATCTCCCAACTACTTTCTGAGTGGTTTGGAGATTACATCGAACTTACCTGGCGCTCTGTTTTTGAAAACGGAGCGGAAGAAATTAGAAAAAACCAATACGATCTATTAATTACTGAAATCCAATTCCCCGAATTAGAAGATTCTCCTGAATCTGTTTTAGAAACGATTATGGATTTAGCAGGCCCATCGGAACTTCCTGTGGTTGTATTCACAAAGGCGGAAGGAAAACAGTTACCAATCCATGCTTTCCAGTTAGGTATTAATGAATACTTCGGCAAACGGCGGTTAAAGAAAAATGTATTAGAACATCGATTTAGAAATTTGTTCCGAGAAGTTTATCGTAAAAAAGTTGTTTCCATTCAAATGGACGATAGTCTGAAACGATTCCAAGATCTTTATGGTATGAACCAATCTGAAATACAAGATTTGAATTCGATGGTTAAAAAATTCAAAAAAGAATTGGAAAAAGAATACGAAGAAAAATTGAATTTAGAAACCGAAAAAAAGAAAATGCAAAATGTTTTCGGTATGTATGTTGATCCTATCATCGTTGAAAGTTTGATGAATAACACACTCTCCCTTGACCAAAAAGGGAAAGAACAAGAAGTATCTGTTTTGTTTTCGGATATACGAGGATACACTACACTTTCTGAAAAAATGAAACCGGAACAAGTAATTTCATTTTTAAATGAATATTTTACAGCAATGACCGAAGTGATTTTGGGTTATGGTGGTATGATCGATAAATACATTGGTGATTCCATTATGTGTTTGTTTGGAGCTCCTGTTTTTCAAGAAGATCATAGACAAAATGCTTTGGATTGTGCCGTTGAAATGGTGCAAGTGTTTGAACTTTGGCAACCCAAGTGGGAACAAATATATGGTTTTGTGCCAAAGATCGGAATTGGCCTCGCATCAGGAAAGGCTATTGTTGGGAACGTAGGATCGTTTCAAAAACTTTCTTATACTGCTGTTGGTGATACTGTTAATATGGCAAGTCGATTAGAATCCATTGCAAAACCAATGGAAGTCTATGTTTCAGAAGGACTTTATAATTTCCTCCCAGAGGAATATGCCAACAAATACAAATATGAAGAATTGGAACCTGTAAAAATCAAAGGAAAAGAAGGTTTACACCGTATTCTCAGTGTAAAGCCTATCTAACGTTTGTTATTGTAAATTGGTCTTTTCCTTCTAAAGAGTGCTACAGAACTGATACAATTCGTTTGTTTTCAGTTTTTCTTCTTTTGTTGCCAAAAAAGTTTTTTGGTCTTCGATTTCAAGGCCTAGTGCAGCTTTGTATTCTTCAAATTTTTCCGTAGCACCAGGTTCTTGTTTTCCGTGGCCCGTAAACTTTGCAATCACTCCTGCAAATCCAATGATTTGTCCTAGAGGAGATTGTTCGGTCACAGACTTAGAAAGGTCTTCAATCGAGCTAATGATTATATTTGGCATCTTCCATAGTTTGGCCGCAGCACTTCCCATTTCATAAGAATCCACACCGAAGGATTTTTTTTCGAGGGAAATCAAACTAGAGTCTGAGGTTTGAAATTCGGTAAGTACTTCCACATATTTTTTTCTGTCAATGGTATTGAGTACAATTCGTCCGAGGTCTTGCATCAGCCCACATGTGATCGCAAGTTCTGCCTCTTTTTTGAATTTTTTTTCTTCGCAGAGAATTTGTGCAAAAATTCCTTTCGCCACTGAATGGTCCCAAACTTCATCACGGAATTTTTTATAATTCCCTTGGCTAAAAAGTGAGTCGGTCATCGACATGGCCACCATACTTCTTACGGTTTTAAATCCCAATCGAGTAATGACCTGCTTCATATTGGCAACGGGATTGCCTCTTGAAAAAAAAGGAGAGTTAGCAAGTTTGAGAAGTCTTGCTACGAGCACCTGGTCTGATTGGACTTTTTTTTCTAATTCCCCAAAAGAGAGTTCATTATCATCATCTAGGGATAGTACGGAGAGTAAGACTGGCGGAACAATCGTCAGGTCTTTGATTTGGGAAAGATATTCTTCTACAGTTGCCATTCGGTTAAGGACCTAAAGTCAGGATCTAAAACGATTAGACTAAGGAAACCAAAAACTCCCAACTATCTGGCAACTATTCTTGCGAATTCAATTCCTTTAAAATAATGTTGTAAGATTTCCCTATGGTTGAAATGACTTTTTGCCATTGCAAAACTTCCCCATTGAGACATTCCCACACCGTGTCCAGAACCAAGACCCTTTACAAAATAATCTCCTGATTCTTCCTTACGGATTCCGAATCTTGTAGATTTTAGTTTGGTAGCCCCTAGTTTTTTTCGAAACTCTGTTGCTTTGATTTTTTTGGAACCCGATGTTCCTATGATTTCCATTTCATTGACCCTCGAGGATGGAAATCTACTGGATACTAATATATCCTGTATCTCACCAACACCTAAGTATTGTAAGTTTGTATTTACAAAATCAGGTTTCCATTTTTCTTCCCAAGAGTATTGTTCTCCATCTTTGTCATATTCAGAAGGAACTGGTTTTAAATATTCTACTGGATTACCCCAAACATTAGCGGGATCTTCCGTGTAACCACCTGCATTGGAATGGAAAAAACTTTGAATAGGTTGTCCTTTGTGGATAAGGATAAGACCTTCCGTTTCAAAAACTGCTTCGGTTGTATTTCTATGTTCTTTGTTTTTCCCTTTATAAACTTGTGTATTAGTTGATGTATCAACATCAAACTCTTGTTTTTTGCGGTTTAACATTTCTCTCACAACATAAGTTCTTGCGCAAATGGCTTGAGCTTTTAATGCTTCTTTGGGCCATGAGGCACTTACTTCCGAAGGAACTACAGACAAAAGATACTCTTCCATTGGTACTAAATTGATAATATAAATTTTACCTTCGATGGGTTTTAGAAGAACAGATCCCCTGTAACTGACTCCCTTATATTCCAAAAATTGTGAACTGCTATGGATGGAGATTGGAGCCTTTAGTGCAGTAGGATTTAAAGACAGGAAGTCAAATGCTTTTTTGATTGTAAGGTCATTGGCATCTCGAACGATAATTTCCCCTGAAGATTTAAAAGTTTCTTCGTCAGTGGCGTATCCGAGAAATACGCGAACCGGTTTGGCTTTGAAATTTGATTCTTCGGGAGCCCAGTTGGTCACCATCACACTCGCACAACCGATTTGTCCTAAAACAACAAGACAGATAAATAAAATCGATTTTTGAATCTTCATAGTACCCTCACTTCCATTTTCGGAAAAAATTCGAAATTGGTGAAGGGTTTTATACGGACTTTCTTCGAAAGAAAAGAACTGATTCTGTATGGGGGGTGTGCGGGTAAGGATCTATCAAAATCCCATCAATAAAGTCATACTTAGAAATAAAAATTGATACGTCCTCTTTTTGCGAATAAGGATTACAAGAGACATAGAAAATAAACTCGGGGCCAAAATCCCGAATCCATTGGTTTACTAATTTTCCTGCCCCAGCTCTCGGTGGATCTAATATGAGAGTTGAGTTTTCCTTTGTTTTTAGAAGTTCGGTTGACATAAACAAATTGGTGATTTGAAAGGAAGAAGATTTGTTTGGATGGTTTTCTTGGAAAGTTTTCGAAGCTATCTCAATGGAAGATTCTGTAAGTTCATATCCATCCACATTTGTGAATGAATCACCGTATAACAAAGAAAAGAAGCCATTACCGCAGAATAAATCGATTAGATTTTCACTAGATTTTGGTAACCTTTCCTTGATAAAAGATAGGATTGGTAAAAAACCATTAGGATTGGGTTGGAAAAATGAATCAAACGGTATATGGAACATTTTTCCAAGTACTACTTCTTTGAAAGTAGATTTACCTCTTAAAATTTCGGGTCTTCCGAAGGCAGAAACTTCCGACTTAGGTCTGTTATAACAAAACAGTAATGATTCTTGATTTAATGATTCCAAACAAAAGGTTCGGAACTGAACCATCAAAGGATGTGATTCGTAACCATCAGTAAAAGTAAAAATTAAAATTCCGTCATCGGTGTTTTGTGCCTTACGGATGGTGAGGTATTTGAGTCCACCTTCTTCAGATCTTCTATCCCATATAACTTCAGGTATTTTGTTTAGTACATTCTGTACATCTTTTAGTGCTTGGTTTGCCCAAGCCGATTGGATAGAGCAATTGGAAATTGGAACTACTTTTCTAAAATTACCTCGTTGTCTTTGTCCTATGATAGGACCAGGGAAAACGGAAAAATCCATTCGAGATCTATATTTGTAAATATTTTCCGAAGGGAGTGGTTGGATGGTAATACCTAGGTCTTTTTGAAATGAGTCAATTATAGGTGTAAATTTTAGGTTTAATTGTTCATCATAGTTTATATGTTGGCCTGTGCATCCACCACATTGACCAAACACTTCACATTTCACAAGTTTCCAGTCATGGTTGCGAATGGTTTCTTGTATACGTAATGACCTTTGTCTTGGTCTACGTTTTACATATTCCACATGTAATTCATCACCAGGATAAGCATAAAACACATTCACCTTTTTTCCGTTAGGTGCTGTGACAATTCCTGAAAAGTCGGAATCTAAACTTTCTACAATGACTTTGTCCAATGTTTTCTTCTTGCCAGTTCCTTTTGATTTTTATAGGATTTCCGACATGGTTTTTTCGAAAAGACTCTTTTATTTCTGGATTTGTTTCCTAATTTTTACGGGATTTCTCTCAAACCTCTCTGCTCAAGTCCTCCTCACCAACCAAATTTTGGATCTGAGATCGGAAACCTCTTTTGGGCAATCGATCCATAAATGGAGTTTTAAACCGGGCGATTCTCCTTTGGTTACAGAAGAGAAGGAAGATGATCTCTATTTGGATGAAGAATCTGGACAAACCAAAGCATTACGTTTTCTTCATGCGCAACCAATTTTGGATGAATCAGTGAGAAATGGTTGGATTTCTGGATTCCAAATTCAAACAGCTTGGGATAAGGTGAGGGATGGAGATGGAGAATTTTATTTTCCAGACTTCCACAATTACCTAGAGACCTTTAAAGGTTATGGTTGGTATAGGACAGAAATTCATATTACGGAAGAGGACATTCGATCTAAATTCAAATCTAGAAACCTAACCCTTCGATTAGGACAAATCAGCCAAGCTGATGCAGTCTACTGGAATGGCAAATTCATTGGTGGAACAGGTCTTCATTTAGATACCGAAGAAGGATCAGAATTAGAAGATAAATTTTTATATAGTGATAAAATTAGGTTTTATCAAATACCCATAGACCAACTTAAAACCGAAGAACCCAATGTTCTTGCTGTTCGAGTGTATGCTAAGTATCCCTTGAGTCCGGGACTTTCGCATGATAAGTTCTATATCTCTTCTGTAAAATATTCCGAACGTGCTGAGTATTGGAACGACTTTAAGAAGATTTTTGTAATCGTACTTACTTTGTTATTGGGTAGTTTTTATTTATATTGGCAATTTTTATTCAGAAGTGAAGATGA
Organism: Leptospira montravelensis; assembly: GCF_004770045.1. Classification (NCBI taxonomy): domain Bacteria; kingdom Pseudomonadati; phylum Spirochaetota; class Leptospiria; order Leptospirales; family Leptospiraceae; genus Leptospira; species Leptospira montravelensis. The sequence goes on along the minus strand of NZ_RQFO01000014.1, from coordinate 177,353 downwards.
TGCAACCATATACTTTGCGTTAGGTTCCATGTTTATGGCTGTTAATACATTATTTCAAAGCCAAATCATTTATTCTATCATTGGCGATGGGTTTTGGATTAAAAAAATTGAATATTTTGCTTGGGTAGGACTCGTTCATTTACTATTTAACTTTATTGTTAGGTTTGCTCACGTTCGAATAGGTTGGATAAAAATTACTAATCGTTATGTTGACGGTGCAGGTATTTTGTCAATGATTGTAGTTCTATTTTCTCCAAATCTATTGTTTCTTTCCAAATTTTTCTTTTATTGGAGTTTCGTAACCATCCTACTTGGCGTCGCATTATTCTATATCATTTTTTTAGGAAGGAAAGTTCCTTCAATCGGAACGGTTTCACTTGGTTTTTGTGTATTTGTTTTGTTGATAATGAATGATATATTTGTGGAAATGCAATGGGAATGGTATCCGAGCCATACATTCCTAAAAGATTATGCTTTTGCAGCTTTTTCGATTTCGGTAGCACTATCCATTGTCAAAAATATGATAGATTCGAGAAGACTAGTGGAAAAACAAAGAGAAGAAAAGGATCGTCTTTCTCGATACTTTTCACCTGCGGTAATGGAAACAATTGTTGCCGATAATATCAAGTTAGGTGGAGAGGAAAAACACATTGCCACTTTATTTTCTGACATTGTAGGGTTTACAACTTTTGCTGAAAAAAATCCTCCTGGAGTAGTTTTACAAAATTTAAATACAATTTTCGAATCCTTATCTGATTTAATTTTTCATTATTCAGCAACCTTGGATAAATTCATTGGGGATGCCATAATGGCATTTTGGGGAGCCCCCAAACAAACAGACCTAGATGCATATCATGCCATTTCTTGTGCAGTTGATATGCAGAAAAAAATGGAAGAGATCAATCGAGAGTTAGGTGTTCCACCTGGCACGTTTCGTTTGCGGATTGGTGTCAATTTTGGTGAGGCAATTGTTGGTAACATTGGCTCTGCCAAACGTATGGATTATACTGTGATTGGAGATGCAGTCAACACTGCTGCCAGATTAGAAAGCCACGGAATTCCAGGTAAAGTTGCAGTTTCAGAAGCAGCCTTTCTTGCGGCTGGGGGAGCGGAATACATTGAATTTGAAGACACCAAAGAGCTTACACTCAAAGGGAAAGCGGAACCTGTAAAAGTGTACTTTGTCACGAAGGTAAAACCAAGACCAAGTGTTTAAAGATTAGTTTTTTGTGGTAACCAAAACTTCTCTTTTTTGGGGGAAGTTTTCGATCTAACCACGAAGCTCCCTTTTGGCATTTTTGAAACATTGGACTTCCATTAATTTTTGGAAAAAAAACGCCTTTTCTTTGTTACTCGCTTTTATTAAATCAGAAATAATCTTCTAGGAGATTTGTTTCATACTCCTAGAATCACAGTTAAGTTGGCATTCGTCATATTTTCTGCAACCGTTTCACATTCTTCCATACTTCCTTGAAAACAAACTGCTTTTCCGTTTGTATGTGCCTCGATCGCTATTTTTTTTGCTTCTTTTTTCGTTTTGAAACAAAGTTTCATGAGACAATCTTCTACATAAGAAAATTCATGAATGGAATCATTGAACAAAATGACAAAGTAGAAATAAATCGAATCAAAACTAGTTTTTGTGTCTTCTATTATTGATGGTCGGTTCTCTTCTGTCATGGAAAAAGTGAGTCGGAGGTCCCACTCAGTTCACCAATATATTCCAGATAGGATTTCATTTTAAACTTCTTTTTTGTGGAATCGGAAGACATAAACCTTACATTTCCAAATACATTTCGTTCGGGAAACCACGGTCTATCAAAAAGTCCAAAACACCATAAAATGCCTGTATAAGAATTTGGATTTCTGCCATCATAAGCATATTTGTTATTCAGATGTTCTAAAATTTGGAAGGCCTCTTCGTAAGTATTTGTCCATTCGATTACTTTTTTTCCCCATAACATTCGCATATAATTATGCATTTTGCCGGTTTTTATCAGTTCTATCTGCGCTGCATTCCAAAGTTCATCATGTGTTTTTGCAGATTCAAACTGCTCTAAAGTATAAAGATATTCTCTCGTATCCGATTTATGTTTTTTGAAATTGGATTTAACCCAATCCGGTAGGTTTTCTAAATTGATACTACTAGGTTTATTTTTCCAAAAGAAAAGGTAACCAATATCTCTCCATGTAATGAGTTCATCTAAGAAGTGATTGGCGGACGTTGATTTCGAATAAAAATGTTCGCGGTCACCAGGTTTTTGGTGGCTTATCCTTTCCGGGTTCCATTTTCCTTTTGATGATGTTTCCAAGACAGACCAAAATATTTCTTCAATTCCTATATACCCAAAATGTAAATACGGTGAAAGTCCACTAGTGGCTGTTAGTTCAGGTGGATTGGGATTGGAACGACCAGTTTCATAATCTGCTAATTTTTTCGATACAAAAGATTTAAGAATCCTTAGTGCTTCGTTACGGCCACCTTTCACTCCTTTGGCGGGAGATACATTTTCTTTAAAATCAAAAGTATTTAATAAAGAATCCAAATCTTTTGGTAATCCAAAACCTTTTGGAGGTTTCGAATTTTGGTGGAGTCCTTCCATATCTTTTTTCTCCCATGTTTGTTTTGTAAACTTAGGGAATCCTTTTAGAAATTCTTTATGGATCCAAATCCTTAGAATTCTTGCCGCACTAGCTTCTTTTTCAAAACGAGAAAGTGGGAGTAGGGAATTGCTATCTACTGCAAATAACGGGCAATTGACCTTACTTGCCAGTTTTGTGATTTGTTCAGGGATGATGAAACAAGGAAAATCATCTGTGACAATGGCTACCGCATCTTTGGATATTTCTTTTAAAATTCCTTTAGCAGGATTAAATTTAGATTCAACAAAGGGCCAATAATTGATACCTAGTTCGTCTGCCCTTGTTTGGTTGTCATACATCCCTTCTAAAATGAATTTGTGGATTCGTTTTGAATTCCAAGGATAGTCAGCACGTAAACCTTCATAAACAATCAGTTCTTTGTTGTATTTTTTAGCCAAAGAGTATGCATAAAAAAAAGCATGGTTCGAATCAAATCGACGGTAGGCTTGCATCCAATATAGGATGTATTTTCCGTGATTTGTAAAAGGTTTTTGGTTACAGTTTCGAATTCGTTCTTCGGTCACCCTTATTAGAGGGAGGTTGATCATGCAGAGGCATAGTTTTTTATCTTTGGTTTTAGAAAGTCCAACCCCCATTTTGCTTATAATTTGTACTTTATGGTGCATACACGAGCAAATTGATGTGACAATGTGATTTCCTTTCCCTAGCCCCCATTCCCATTTACTCGGAAATATACACAAAATGGAGGGTTTTTAGGCATTTATTCATTTTTTTTCCCCTACGATCCTCCATTACCTAAATCGGGTACCAATCTTGCACTGTTAGTAAGCAAATAACATGGAAAGGAAACATGGTAATATGAAACAGTATTTCAAATCAATCGCCTTCCTGCTCCTGGTTGTTCCGATGTTCCTTTTTGCAGATGAAGCTGCAACCGTCGCGAACCCAGCAGAGGAAACCGCAAAAGCAATCCAAACTTTAACCGTAGGATTAGACACCTTGTGGGTGTTAGTCGCTGGTATGTTGGTATTCTTTATGAATGCCGGTTTTGCTCTCGTTGAATCGGGTTTTGCTCAATCCAAAAACACCGTGAACATCCTCGCAAAAAACTTTATTGTTTTTGCCGCAGCTACTTTCTCCTATTGGGCAATCGGTTGGGGTTTGATGTTTGGGGACGGATCTCCCTTTGTGGCAACAGAAGGACTCTTTTTCTTAGGTGGAGCTGATAATTCTCCTGCCATAGGTGATGCATACCAAGGTGTGTATTCTTCTATGAATTGGACAGGGGTTCCTCTTCTTGCAAAGTTTTTCTTTCAATTAGTTTTTGCAGCAACAGCAGCAACAATTGTTTCTGGAGCTGTAGCTGAACGAATTAAATTTCATTCCTTTCTTATCTTCTCCTTTATCCTCGTTGCCGTTATGTATCCATTCACAGGTCATTGGGTTTGGGGTGGTGGATGGTTGGCAGGTCTTGGTTTCCATGACTTTGCAGGATCTACCGTAGTACACTCTGTAGGCGGTTGGGCGGCTCTTGCTGGTGCCATCGTTCTTGGTGCAAGGAAAGGAAAATTTTTACCTGATGGTAGAATCAAACCAATCCTTGGTCATAACATGACTTCAGCGGCACTGGGAACTCTTATCCTTTGGCTCGGTTGGTTTGGGTTTAACCCAGGTTCAACTATGGGTGTAGGCGATGGAAGTGTAATGGCACATGTAATTGTAACAACAAATATATCTGCTGCTCTCGGAGCACTTGCGTCCACAGTGACTGCTTGGATCATTTTGAAAAAACCTGATCTTGGTATGATTCTGAATGGAACGCTTGCTGGTCTTGTTGGTATCACTGCACCTTGTGCAATCGTTAGCCCAACATCTGCGGCAATCATCGGAGCTGTCTCTGGAATTTTAGTAGTATTGTCTGTTCTTTTCTTTGACAAAATCAAAATTGATGACCCGGTAGGAGCAACTTCTGTGCACTTAGTATGTGGTATTTGGGGAACACTCGCTGTGGCAATCTTCGGTTATGAAGGTGCACCGGCTGGAGTAGAGGTTCCTTCAATCTTAACACAACTCTACGGAATTCTTGCCATCGGTGGATTCACATTTGTTGTTTCTTTCGTGTTATGGTATGTGTTGAAACTTGCTGGCGGAATCCGAGTGAGTGAAGAAGAAGAACTCAGTGGTTTAGATCTTGGGGAACATGGAGCAGAAGCTTACCCTGATTTCAATATCCGAGCTCGTGGTTAAGGGAATAGGAGTATAACATTATGAAAATGATCATTGCAATCATCCAACCACATAAGTTGGAAGAAGTTAAAGCAGAATTAACTAAAAACGAAATTTATCGTCTAACAGTATCTGACGTTCAAGGTTACGGCCAACAAAAAGGGAAAACAGAAGTTTTTCGTGGTCACGAATACACTGTAAACTTGCTTAGAAAGGTTCGTTTGGAAATTGCCGTAAATGATGAGTTCGTAAAACCTACTGTTGACGCAATTTTAAAAGCAGCAAAAAGTGGGGATGGAAAAATCGGAGACGGAAAGATCTTTATCTCACCTCTCGAAGAAGTCATTCGAATCAGAACTGGCGAAAAAGGAAAAAGCGCCATCTAAAAGCTTCCTTTCATTGAAGGAAAAATCGGAAAACGTGTGGGGAAAATTCCCTACACGTTTTTTTGTGTTTTATCGTAATATAACAGTGAGTAAATTTTCTGTTTCCTTTATGTAAGGTTCTATATCGGAAAAATTGAATTTGATACCAGCTTTACGGTAGCGGTTTTTCATTCTGACAAATGGAATTGATTGTCTATTTAACTCTATGGAGTCGATAGTCGCATTTTCGGATTCAACTATATAGGTAATACGGAAATTTTTATCCATCAACTTAAAATTCCATTCTAATCCACTCAAATCTTTAGGCAAGATTGGATCCAATTCGATGGATTCAGAAAAAACTTTAATCCCAAGCAAACACTCATAAACTAATTTGATATAAATTCCTGGACCACTAGAATAAACTCGCCACCCACCTTCTAATGGAATCTTACCAGATAATAGCTTTTTATAATCTTTACCTGCTTCATACCGGTCCAAAAATAAACCATCGGAACTCGAATAATAACAGTTAGATTGTCTTCTGTTTGCGGACGGCGTTTTGTCTTTGAGATCAATCGGATTTACTAAATTCAAATGGTATAAAAATTCTTCTGATTTACCTAGATGTGCAAGTGCTTCGCAATAACGTAAATGGGCATGGGTATACATGAGTCCAATTTCACGACCAAAGTAACTGGCAGTTTCTGCACGTTTGAACTCTTTGGTTTCTCCATCTGTGTAGGAGATTGGAACATCAAAAAGACGGACACCATCTGGTCCCATAAGGCATTGTTTGATGAGAGATAAATGAGTTTCGACTTCCTGCTTATCTAATATTTCAGACAAAATTCCATAAATCATTGGTAGAACACTATAACGAATTCCTGTTTTGTTATCTTTCGGATGTAAGTAAAATTCTCTAGAATTTCCATCACCAAAATATCTTAAACCTGTGAGGACAGAATCCTCGATACAATGTTCTTTGATATTTTGATTTAACGTTTCTAAATTGGCTTTGTATACTTCGATGTTTTTTAAGTCACCTGTTAGATGGAAAATTTTAATGAGAGCTTGGTAGGTGAGAGATTGTAGTTCAGCTGTCCATGTACTAACAGCCTTTGTTCGAAATTCCTCACTCACTGGTTGTAAGGAATCGTTCCAGTCTCCATTACCATATAAGGGAAGTTTAGTGCCAGAAACTAGGCGATTGTTAATTAGCGAAACGGATTGATTTATAGCTTCTAAGATAGTTCTCTTTTTTTTTCGATGAGAAGCTATTGTAGTTTCTTTCAAAAAACCAATATCTTTGGTACGTTCTATGTATGCACCTAAAGCGAGTATAGGCCAATAAACAATATCTCCATGAGAATCACCTGCTCTGATTGCTTTATCTCGAGGATATAACATAAACCATTGAGGCCAATCTCCATCTTCATTTTGTTCTTGGAAAACATGTAGAAGTAGGGTTCGGCAATACTTTGTATCACCCGTTGCCAGTAGAAATTCAAAAGCTCCTTGGCAAACGTCCCTTGTACCCCAACCACCTCCTGAATATTGTTCCAATCCTCTTGGGTTTAAATAATGGATCAGTGCATTTTGTTCAAACCAAGGAAGGATTTCTTGAATTTGTTTGACCGATTGCACTGATGGGTTTTCTGTCTTTTCTTCTTTGAAAGATGGAAAAAAAGACAGTCTTTGGTTATTTATCTCTAAACTATGATTTAGAGATTCAACTATGTTTCCCTGAATTGTAAATTTCAAACTATCGATTATTGATACTTTGGCAGTAAGATAAGATTGGTTTTTAGATTTTCCGTCATGGTATAAGAAACGATCATCAGAGATTTCCCAAGGATTGAGGTCTTCTGTGATAATTTTAAAACCTTTTCCATCTAATCTCTGATAAAGATTGGATTTTGGATTTGGTTCTATTTGAATTTCATTTTTGTTTCGAAGTATTTTTGGTGGCAATTCTAAAGAACCGTTGTCTCCATCGAGTGCGATATGAAAAGACAATAAAAAATTTTTGAATGTATTAGTATTTGTTTTTAATTGAAATTTAATCTTATGGTCGGAAGTCGTTTCTACCTGGACTGTAATTTCTTCAGAATTCCATTTGTAAATCCATTCCAACTGGTTTGGTTTCATTATAAAAACAGAAGGTGAATCTAGGAGAAAAAATTCAAAATCTTTCTCAAAGAAAATACGAAATCCATAAGACTGAAATAAACCAATGTAGCTATGGTTACGCGACAAATATTGGTTGATACTTGTATGTCCCTCAGTGAGTTGGGATAAAAAAATCCCATTAAAAAAACTAGTAACCGTAAGGGAAGATTCGTTTGGAACCGTTGGAAAGCCGGTTCTTAAAATTTGCCCATGAGGGCGTAAACAAAGAAATTCTTTTTCTTTTGTTACGACATGCATCGTTTCATCCGTAAAAAAAGATAAAGTGATACCTGTTTCTGACTTTTCAACTTCACGCCAAACATTTGGAAAATATGATTTAAGTTCCTGCTCTTTTAGAGATTCACCTTGTATTTGTTTTGTGGTTGAAAAAAGGCTTGGTATTGGTTTTTGGAAGGAGGAAACGATTTGAGGGCTTTTAATCCATCCCTTTGAAATGTTTCTGATGAATTCGTCTTGGTTTGGAAAAGAGGATATAGATTCTAAATGAGAGAATAAGGATCCATAAAAAAAGGTGTATTGTTTTTCGTTGGGTTTTAGAATTAATGGTTCTCTTTCTAATCCAATGATGGAATGTTCACCTTGTCTACGTTTGGTTACTAGTTTTTCTGTGATGCCGTGCGGATAAATGTCACGTCCATCTGTGGCAAAATTTCGAACTGGTTCTGAACTAAATAAAAAACAAGCAGGGTTTTTACCTGATACTAATTCGTTTTGTCTCGAAAGGACTCCATAACCGTAATCGTTAGAAAAAATTGGTTCATAGTGGATGTAATGACAAACAAAATATTCATTCAATCGTGACGCCGCATAATCACAAATACCAATATCTTGTATATAAACTATATCACAACTTACAGAGTGATTATTTTCGTTTGTAAGATCTACTTTGTATCGCCAAGTTGGTTGGTTCGGATGAAGTTCCAAAAATACCTTATAGTCAATGTTCAGGTAATTTCCTTGGGAAATAAAAATGGATTCTGATATTTGGTATTCTGAATTTGATTTTGGGCCAAGTAAAGGAAAAACAATGACGCCACTTTCTGAATGAATTCTCAAATAAAGGTTACTGACCGACGGTTCCATCTCGTTCCCAAGATATAGATTGACAAGTATATCGTTGAAGCGAATGGAATGTACATTTCCATTGGAAGTGAAATTAAAATTTAGGCCCGAACTATTTTGAATGTTTTGAATCATGTGTGAACGTTAGTTAAGTTTAAAGAAGAAAGAGTCCATTCTCCGAAATGAGAAATATTTAAGTGGTAATCGTATTCTAATACTGTCTCTTCATCTTTTGCGATGACGACGGTCGTAACTCCTAGTCTATGAAATAATTTTAGAAGTTTCGAAACTTCAAATTTTCCTAAAACAGAGCCTGGTCTGTCAAGGACCAGAAACTTAGGTTTTACAAATAAGATACGAATCAAAGCAATTTTATACTTTTCTGCTAACGAAAGTTCTTCGTCCCATTCTTTTAACGCTCTAATCCCACCAAACCTTCGTAATAAGGATTCAAGGCCCATATTCTTTAGTTCCTTCGTAATTGCTGCATCTGATACTTCTAAGTTTAAATATGCTGGAACAATTACATTCCTGAGTCTTCCTGGAGGAAGATAAGGTTTTTCTGGAAGAAATAGAATCTCTTCCCAATTTGGTTTTTTAATTTTCCCTTCGGAGTGATTGCTAATTCCTGCGATGGAACGAAATAAACTAATTTTAACTGCATCATCGGCAGAGGTTATCAACCAACGTTCTTTCCTTTGAATGATTAATTTTAAATTATCTAATAGAAGTTTGGATCTGTCATTCGAATATAAAGTAAAATTTTCAAAACAAATGGTATCGGAACTATAATTAGATTCTCTTTTTTGTAATGCTTCCAACCTAACATCAGACATGGCAGATTCCAGCGAATGTAATCTTTTAACAACCGCAGAAAATGCCGAAATGGATTGGAACTGAGTCACAATGAGTGAAAATGCATTTAGTAAAGTAGTAAAAGCAAGGGCAGCTTGCGTAATCACTCCAAATTCAATTTCGCCTCTCATATAACTCGGAGCAATGATAAGCATAGGTATGATCTGTATAAAATAATTATAGTTATTTGTGAAAAAGCTAAGTCGTAAGTTTACTGATATAAGTTTTCGGAAATTATTCACTAACTTTCTTAGTCTAGATTTTAATCGTACGGACATTCTTGCTTCTCTATGTGTTAGAGCAATAGATTCTGCATGTTGGCGAATGTGAAGTAAATCGGCTCGATAACTTGCTTCCATGTCCAATTGGTCGTAATTGAGTCGGATGAGTGATTTACCGAGAAAGATAGTCGAAACTGTTCCTGATAGTGCATAAGTAACTGCAACCAAAAACAAAATTGGATTAATGCTCCACAGAACTCCCGAAAAGGAAATTGCTGAAAATATTCCACCAATAAAAAGTAAGGTGAATGAAATGGTTGTTGTGGTAAATGCTTTTACATCATCAGTGATTCGTTGGTCTGGATTTTCAATGCCTTGACTCCCAATGATTTTTTGGAATGTTCTCTCGGTTAAATAATTTTCAGTAAATTTCCAAGTAAGTTGTTCTCGCCATAAAATTCCTAATCTTTCTTCCGCAAATCGGTTCATAGAACCTATGGCCGAAGAGATAATAAACACTATGGCGTAAAGGATTGCGTTTGTGTAAAAAGCGACTGAGTTTTTTTGTTCGATAGAAGAAATAAAGTCACGACCTACATAACTATTAATGACATTAAATATATTAAATGAAATTACAAGAATCACCAAGGTGATGCCGTAACGAATTGCTGCTGGACCTTGTTTTGACTGAATTAGTTGTCGTATGGTTTCTGTTAAACGCATCCAGTTTTCAGATGGCTTTCTTTTTTTTTCTAAAGGCATTGTTTATTCTTCAGAAAAACAGAGATTGAGTGAAATGCAAGGACGATTTCAGGATTCGATTGTTTCTATTGTGAGATCCATTGTGACTTGGCTCCAGATCGATTCTAAATTATCATTCCATTCTGATGGAAGGTTTTCTCTTATGGAGGATATAAGGATTGGTACTAGTTTTGGAAAATCTTTTTTTGAAATACCAAGCGATTCATAAATTAATTTTACTTTAGAGATTTCTTTTTTTAAAGACTTAGGATTTCCTAATTTTTCAATGAGGGATTCTAGTATTGATGAAAATTCATGAGGATCTACTCTATTTTCTGTTTCATCCAATGTTTTGTTTAGATTTTCATTCACAAAACTTTTAAGTTTGTCTAAGTAACCTAATGTCCAATTTGGATTGTGCTCTAAAACTCGATCGAGTGATTTTTGAATTAATAGGATGGAGTCTGAATCATTAAAGCCAAGCACTGAATAGGCTGTCATTTTTTCTGACTTTCCACGAAGTTTGGTAATTACTTTTTTATTCACAGATAAAGAAGAGCCGATTAAGTTAAATATTTCATCGGAAATTAAAAAGTTTGTATTTGTTTTTTTATTCAAAGCTTCTAAACGACTAGCCACATTCACTGTATCACCAAGCACAGTTTGACTTTTATATTCCGAATGTCCAATATCACCATAAATTACATTTCCTGCATGGAGTCCTAAGCGAATGTCAAAGGTGAAATTAAACCTATCTTTCATTTCTAAATTGAATTTTTTCAATTGATCAAACATACGAAGACAAGCCCGGATGGCGGAACGAATGGTTTCCTGTTTTGCTTTTTTCAAATTTTCTTCGTTTTTAGTAACTTCGTCTTTATTCTTTAATTGGAAAAAAGCTAAAATCCCATCTCCAATAAACTTATCAATTTCCCCACCATTGTTCAAAATGGGTTCACTCATCTCTTGAAAAAATCGGTTGAGAACAAAAACCACATCATAAGGTAAACTTGCTTCCGTAAATGCTGTAAATCCCTTGATATCCAGAAAAAGAATTACCGCATAACATTCTTCACCCGTTTTGGAAGATTTTGATTCACTGGTTACGGTTTTTAAATCTTTATTATCTTTTATGATTCTGCGTAGTGAAATATCTCCAAAAACTTCTGTTTGGCAGGCAAGTCGGATCTGGGATGGCCAACCTTTTCTATCGGCAAGAGTTTGTTCCCTGTCATTACGCATACTCAGGTATTGAAGTCCATCAGTCACAAAAACGCGACAAGTTGTACATTTGGCATTTCCCCCACAAAGATGGTAGAGTGGGTAATCGTGTTTTAGAGCTGTTTCTAGGATTGTGGCTCCTGGTTTGTTTGTTTCTAAAGGGAAGTTTTCTTTGTCTTCGAAGGTAACAATGGACATGGATCACCAATTCGTATCAGGTTATTGAATGATCTGAGCTTAGAAAGGGTAGGGCAAGTCGGAAAATAGGAAAAATCTGGAAAAAAATTCTTATTTAGAGAAAAGTGTCAAAAAACTAATTGCGTTAGTTAAATAAACTAATGATATTAGTTTTATGAAAGCTACCTACCACACGATTTTTATCATTTTCTCCTTCCTATTTCCTTACCTTATTAAGGGAGAAGACCTAAAGAACGAACCTTCCAATCAAACATCCTATTTCCAAACCAGCGAAGGCCGTATTGCGTATTTAGAAACCGGGAAGGGAAAACGGAATTTGATTTTACTTCCTGGGATTGGAGATCGCAAAGAAAGTTATGCGGAACTTGCTTTCCTCCTCGAAAAGGATAATACCGTGTATCGTTTTGATTTACGGGGGATGGGAGAATCCGATGTCAGTTTTTCATCTTATGGACCTAAAGAAACCGCAGAAGATATTTTGGAATTTATCAGAGAGAAGGATTTAAAAAATGTATATATCATCGCTAATTCGATGACAGCTGCCTCGGCAGTTTACATTCGTTCGAAAGAAAAAAATCGAGTTCATGGACTTCTTCTTTCGGGTCCATTTGTTCGAGATAAAGAATCATTGTCTTTCGGAATGAATACGTTAATCCATCTTGCTTTTCGTGGGCCTTGGGGACCTAGTGCCTGGGCATCATTCTATGAATCTTTATTTCCGGTTCATCCTCCTAAAGATTTAAAAGAAAGATCTGAAAAATTAAAAACCAATTTAAAAGAGGAAGGTCGTATGGCAGCCGTTAGATCAATGTTGTTTGCTGCCAAAAAAGAATGCGAAGAAGCATTACCATTTGCTTCTGGGAATGTCAATGTGGTGATGGGTTCTAAAGATCCCGATTTCGCTTCACCAGAAGAGGAAGCCCAGTGGATCGCAAAAACCTTGGATGGATCGGTAAAAATATATGAAGACTCAGGTCATTATCCTTTTGTGGAAGATCCCACTCGGTTTTCTTCTGACGTAAAACTTTTATGGCAAAAAAAATAAAACACAAACATGGACGTCCCAAAAAAGGCCAAATCCAAATCACAAGGCAATTGGTTTTAGATGGGGCCTGGGATTTAATTATGGAAGAAGGTTTTGCTGAATTTCGTTTGGCCGGACTTGCGGAAAAATTAGGAATTAGAACTCCTTCGCTCTACAACCATATCCAAGACCTTGAAGATGTTCGTAGAGAAATGAAACGGAGGTCCTTGCAGATATTAGCAGATAGCCTTTCTTCCAAAATTCGTAACTCGGATCAGGGTTCTCTTGTGATTTCCCAGTTTTTAAATGCTTACAGAGGTTTTGCGAAGACGCATCCCCACATGTATCCTTTGACCATTGAATCTACTGAGTCTGATCCAGAACTAAAACCTTTAGGAGATCGGATTCTTATGATTTGTATGGAAGTCTTTCGATTGGAATCTTTGGACGAAATGGCAGTCCATAGGATTCGGATTTTAAGGTCTCTCCTACATGGATTTATTGTTTTAGAAATGGTTGGTGGTTTTGGCAGGAAGGAGTCCATCGAGGATAGTTTTCAGAAAATTACAGAATCATTGGTTTCCGGCAGACTCTGGTAAAACTTTACTTTTCGGGAGAATGCGCGTGCGAAAACCTGGGTATAGAATTATGGCAGCAATTACAATTACACTACCAGATGGAAGTTCCAAGGAACTAGAATCGGGTAAATCCTTTTCTGATTTTATCCAAGCCCAACTGCCTTTCTTGAAAGAGAAAGCTTTAGCCGTTGTTTTGTCCGATGGTCGCACTGTTGACCTTTCTTTTATTCCTCAGGCAAACACAACGGTAAAGTTTCTCACCTTTGATGATGTGGAAGGTAAAGAAGTTTTCCATCACTCTTCTGCCCACTTACTCGGGATGGCTGTCCAAAGACTTTGGCCAGAAGCACGCCTAACAGTAGGACCAGTCATTGAAAACGGCCCTGGTTTTTTCTTTTATGATATAGATTTTGGTTCTACCATTTTAACTCCAGAAGACCTTCCAAAAATTGAAGCGGAGATGGCAAAAATTGTCAAAGAAGACCTAGTTGTCAAACGTTGGGAACTTTCCAAAGAAGAAGCCATTGAAAAGTTTAAAAAAGAAAACGAACCATATAAAGTAGAACTCATCCAAGGATTCGATTCCGCATCGGTTTCGTTATATGGACAAGGGGAGTGGTATGACCTTTGCCGCGGACCTCACGTGGCGAGAACTGGCCAACTGAAAGCCTTCAAACTCACTGCGATTTCTGGTGCGTATTGGAAGGGAGATTCCAAAAACAAACAGCTTACTCGTATTTACGGTGTGTCTTTTCCCACCAAAAAACAGTTAGACGAATATATCTTTCTTATCGAAGAAGCAAAAAAACGAGACCATAGAAAACTTGGAAAAGAATTGGATCTTTTTAGTTTCCAAGATGAAGCTCCTGGATTTCCATTTTGGCATCCTAAGGGAACCGTTCTTTGGAACACTCTTGCTTCTTATATTCGGGAAGAATGTTTTAGACGCAGTTACCAAGAGATCAAAACACCTGCGATCTTAAACTCCTCTCTTTGGAAAAAATCAGGGCACTGGGATAATTTTAAAGAGAACATGTATTTCACTGACATCGACGAAAGTGAATTTGCAGTCAAACCCATGAACTGTCCTGGATGTTGTTTGATTTACAAATACCATATGCATTCGTACAGAGAACTTCCCCTCAGGTTTATGGAACTGGGAAATGTCCACAGACATGAAATGTCTGGTGTTCTTCATGGGCTTTTCCGTGTACGTGCCTTCACACAAGATGATGCGCATATTTATGCACCTCTTGATAAAGTGGAATCCGAAGTAGAGGACATCATCGATTTTACTTTTGATGTGTATAAAAAATTTGGATTTACCGAATTCAAAACTTTTATTGCGACTAGGCCAGAAAAGTCGCAAGGAAGTGATGAGGATTGGAACCTCGCCACACAAGCATTACACGATGCTTTGAAGAAAAAGGGAATTGAATACGGTATCAAAGAAGGGGACGGAGCTTTCTACGGTCCTAAAATTGAATTCAATATCAAGGATTCCCTTGGTAGGTTATGGCAATGCGGAACCGTACAAATTGACTTCTCTATGCCGAGTCGTTTTGAATTAGATTTCACTGCTTCTGACGGAAAAAAACATGCTCCGGTAATGATTCACAGAGCCATCTACGGATCACTCGAAAGGTTCATTGGAATTCTTATCGAACACTTTGAAGGAAAATTTCCACTATGGCTCAATCCAACACAAATCCGTGTCTTAACTGTGGCAGAAGTACACAATGATTACGCAAAAGAAGTATATCAAGATTTAGTAATGCAGGGTTTCCGAGTTGAGATAGACCTTCGAAACGAAAAGATTGGAAGTAAAATTAGGGATTCCATCCTAAAAAGAAGTAGTTACACTTTAATTTTAGGGGATAAAGAAAAAGAAGCAGGTTCCATCTCCTTCCGCCGTATGGGTGAAGAGAAAACGGAAACCGTTTCACGGGATGGATTTCTATCTGTTCTGAAAGGGGATCTTTAAATAAAGAAATTTCTTGACTAACCTTTGGGGGGATCTACAATCCCTCCAGTGCCACAAAACCTAATCATCACAAAACAAAAAAGTCCGGTTACATACGATTTGGATCTTCCCGTCCATCCACCGTATGACGCCCGTGATGCGTTCGATGCCATCCCTATGCAGCTCCTTCCCTTTGCGGAAGGACTCACTGTGGGTTGGAAGGTGAGCCCCATGCAATTTGTGGACGGGCTTGGTCGCGATCTTAAATTCGATTGTCCAAGCATTGTCATCACTGGCGGACAGAACCTGGGTGAAACTCCAGTGGTTCTTTATGTAGTTGCTGCTTTTTATGATTCTAGAAATCGGCTACTATCTTGCCAAACAAGCGAACACATTGTCCAACCTTGGGAAAGTTATGATATCCCTGGCCTCTGGAGTCGTTTTCCTTTTCCCATCACGGAAATTGCGAGAGCCTCTGTGGCAATTACTTCCTACGGATGGCAAGATCTTAGACCCAAGCCCAGTCAAAACCATTCCCAAGGGAAACCAAAATCCGAAATCAAATATGAATGGAAAAGGGAAGGGGGCGTTGTCGGATCTTATAGTTTCCAAAAATGGAATCCAGGTGCAGGGGAGCTTCTTTTTGCTACTGAACCTCTCACGAAAGAAAACCGACTCCGAATCCGATTAGAGCGCAGACAAAGTGAAGGCCTCCATTTTTTAGCACTGGTCCAGTCCCAATCCCCAGTTCATACGGGTAAAACCTTTGATAATTTGATCCAGTATGCCTTATATGACCAACAAAGTCGGCTTTGCCACGGTGGTTCCTGCATGGGAGTGGGAAATCATGGAGATTTGGTCTCCCTCATACCCATTTTACCAGAAATTCTGGATTCCGCTGCCTTGTATTTGGAACTTGTGGTCTGGGAAGGCCCTTCTGGTTCGCTTTAACCCAACGACTACGCATTTCCTAAAGAAATGTACTTGCTCGCCTGGATTTTCATCCGAAATTGGAAATTGAAAGAAATTTCGGAGACTGAATGCAGAAACGGCCCAACCCTAGAGGGAACCCAAACCAAGATAAATTCGCCCACATCAGAATTAACGAACAAATTACCAATGTAGCATCAATCCGGCTCGTCTCTGACGAAGGATCTGACATCGTTACTCTGGAAGAAGCTCTAAAAAGAGCTAAGGAAGCTAACCTTGATTTGGTGGAAGTCTCGGGAGACCAAGATGTTCACGTCTGTAAGTTGATCGATTTTGGAAAATACAAATTCGAACTTCTTAAAAAAACGAAAGAAGCGAAAAAGAAACAACACGTTGTCACGGTGAAAGAAATTAAAATCCGCCCGCGGATTGATAACCATGACTTCGAGATTAAGAAGCGTCATGCTTTAGAATTCTTGCAAAAGGGTGATAAGGTAAAAGTGACTCTTCGATTCCGAGGCAGAGAGATGGTTCACTCTGAAATTGGAATGAATATTGTTAACCGGTTTGTCGAGGACCTAAAAGAGCATGCCTCTCCCGAAAAAATGCCGGTACACGACGGAAAGACGATAGTGGTCGTGATGAACCCAATTAGTGAAAAACCTAAAGGATAAAAACAACTATGTATAAACTAAAAACAAATAGGGCAGCAGCTAAACGTTTTAAGTTTACCAAGTCTGGTAAAATTAAACGTGGTTGTGCGTTCCGAAGACATATCTTAGAGAAAAAATCTCCTAAGATGAAACACCAAAGCCGTGGAATGCACCTCATCCACGAAACCGATTATAACCGTGTAGAAAAACTTCTACCTTACGGAGGTTAAACGATGCCACGCGCAGTCAACGGAACCATCCATAAGAATCGTAGAAAAAAAGTTCTCGCTAAAGCAAAAGGTTTTAGAGGCGGACGTTCTAAACTTTTCAGAACAGCAAAATCGGCTGTGATGAAAGCAGGTCAATGGGCATACCGTGACCGTAGAAAGAAAAAGTCCGAATTTCGTAAACTTTGGATTACGAGAATCAATGCCGCAGTAAGAGAAAATGGAATGTCTTATTCAAAATTCATCCATGCACTCAAAACACACGGAATCAACTTAGATCGTAAAACTTTGGCTGACCTTGCTTACAACCACAAAGAAGTATTCAACGCCATCGTAGAAAAAACCAAAGTCGCTAAGTAAATTAGTGCTTGATTGGAATGGAATAGCTCGTCTATTCTATTCCATCGGATTGTTATCATGTTAAAAATCGAAACCATTGAAGAGCTAGAAAGTAAAGTTGTTAAGGCTTTGGAGTTAATCCAAGACCTGAGAACAGAAAACGCACGCCTGGAGACGGAGAACGAAACCCTCCGCGCGGAAAACGACCAGATGAAGCTCGCAATGGAGGAGAAGGAACGTGAACTAAAAACACTTCGTTCCCAACTCCAAGATGCAAATGATGAGTTAAACCAACTCCGCCAAAGAGAAGGACTTTTGGAATCCAAAGTTCACCAACTCCTTGGTCGTTTGGACGGCCTTCCTACTACAGGAAGTTCGACTCCTAAGGCACAGCCAAATATTGATTCAAATCCCGTTACTCCAGAAGAACCAGTAGCGGCTGATGTTCTCACTCCGAGTTTAGCTACTGAAGAAGATGATGAAATCATCCTTCTGGATGAAGATGAATCTGAATTCCAAACAGAAGATGTTTTGGAAAAATCCCCCGCGTCTGCTTCTTTTGAAAAAGAAGAACTCGTTGTCGAATCGGAAGAAGAAATTCCTACCGTTGATATCGATGAAGATGATGACATTATCATTGATGACGATGACGAAGCGATCAGTGTGTTTGATGCTGATGACGATGATGATTTTTTAATTATCGAAGACGATCCTAAATAATTTTTATGGCAGAGTCTGCCCCACAACCGCAAAAAATAACCAAACAAATCTTTGGTGAAACGTATACCATTGTTGGAGAGGCTTCCTCAGGATATATTTCTGAGGTGGCTGATTACGTGGAACAACGCCTTATCGATTTATCAAAGTCTTTACCCACAGCCTCCAAAACGAAATTGGCAGTATTATGTGCTCTCAATTTAGCTGATGAACTTTTTCAAATGAAAGACGCCACTGCCAAATTAAGCGAAAATCCTGAACTAGAAGAAAGAACAAAAAAGATCATTTCTCTATTAGAAGAGGGGATCATTGGGGATCATTTTTGAATCTAATTTCAAAAAAAGAAGCTAGAGAAATTCTAAAAAAAAATCTTCCTAAACTTCCAGAAAGGGAAGACCATGAAGCTGCGATCTTAAAAAGACTCTATTCGCTTTTGCAAGGTAAATCCAAAATCATCACGTATGCACCCGACTTATTGTATGAGGTGGATGTGCTTCCCGTGATAGAATCCTGCCCACTACCGCGACCCACTGGATTTATAGAAGCCAGACATTCTGCGAAATGGTATTTTCCGCGAATGGAAGAGGGAAAAAAACTTAGGTTTCTAAGACCCTATACGTTTGAGAAAAACAGCCTAGGGCTTTTTGAACCGGTCGGAGATGAGGAGATCTCCGTAGAGGAAGCCGAATTGATCCTGGTGCCAGCCCTTGGTTTTAATGAAAAAGGATTCAGGTTGGGACGAGGTGGCGGTTATTATGATCGCATTTTAAATTCAGAAACTCTCCAAAAGAAAACTGTTGGGCTTAGTTTTTCTAAACTTTTTCCCGTCCCATTTCTTGCAGAAACTCACGATTTAAAAATAGGAAAAATGATTACGGAAATCCAGATTCATTCGTTTTTAGATTGAATCCACGTAGGATTCTGACACGATTCCAGGTAGCATATGGACCAAGAAACATTACTCACATCCCTGGCGGAAAAAACCAAAATGGAACAAGAGTCCGATTTGGGAGACTTGGAACAGTTCCTTACGTTTACCATTGAAAAAGAATTCTTTGGGATTCGTTTGCTTCTGGTTCACGAAATTTTAAAACCAGTTCTTATCACGAGGATTCCCAACGTAGAAGATTACATCTTAGGTGTCATCAATCTACGTGGTGAGATCATTCCCATTGTGGATTTGAAAAAAAGGTTCCACGGAACGGATTCTGAAATTTTCCCTGTTTCGCGTATCATCGTAATTATGTTAGATGAGAAGCGAATAGGAGTTCTAGTTGATGAAGTCAAACAGGTTGTTAAGATCCAAAAAGATTTTATCAGTTATACGACTGATGACTTGTCGTTAAACTATAGTACGATGGTTGAGTCAGTATCTAGATACGAAGACCATTTGATTTTGAATTTGGATTTGGAACAAATTGTTGATTTTGTTTCATCCGCAAAGTAAAGAGAAAGGGATACGACATTGGCTGGAATTTTAGGCGAATACACAGAAGTTTTCCTGGAAGAATCTGAGGATCAAATCGAGGAATTAAATTCCAATTTGGTAAAACTCGAAAAAGACCACGAAAACCCAGAAATCATCAATGACATCTTTCGTGCAGCGCACTCATTAAAAAGTTCTTCTGCCTTCGTCGGGTTATATAATTTATCCGATTTAGCACATACGATGGAAAACCTTCTCCAAAAAATTAGAGAAGGAAGTTTAGAAATCAATGTTAAACTTGTTAATTTGCTCTTTGAATGTTTTGATTTGATCAAACAAGTCATAGAGGGAGTTGCCAATGGTATAAAGGTGGAAACTCCTTTTACGGACATGATCAAAAAACTCCAAGATTATGAAGCTTCCCCAACACAATCTGGTTCAGGTTCGAATCCAACAAAACCAAGTGAAACCCAGAAACCTAAGGAAGGTTCTCCTTCGCCTATCGCTTTAAATGAGGAAGAAATTTCTGAAATCCGCCAGTCTTTGAAAGAAGATAGTGGCCAAACCGCTTTTTCTGTTTTGTTAAAATTAAAAGACGAAACACCAATGCAAAATCTAAGGCTACTTTTGATTTTGCAATCAGTGAAACAATCAGGTGTGATTATCAAATGTAATCCTTCCGAAGATGCTTTAGATAATGGACAGGGAAGTTTTTCCTTATCTTTTGTAACTGTCACTAAACTAGATAAAAAAGAATTACATGTCCAATGTAACATTGATATGGTGGATACACTTTCCATAGAGGAAATTAAACTTCAGGAAACTGAAATGGAAGCTCTTGAAAAAAGAGCAGAATCTTCTGATGCGCATGCAAAAAATTCTACATTAACACATGGTGACTCTGAAGAAAAAGTGGCAACGAAAGGCTCTGCTAACTTTGATAAGGCTGTCACTGATTCGAAAGTAGTGATGCGAACTATCAAGGTTTCTTCTGACAAACTAGACCAACTCATGAATAACGTGGGTGAACTTGTCATAACCAACTCAGGATTTCAAAAAATCTATGATGATTTGGTAGCACAGTTTGGAGAAGATTCATTATTCAATGAACTAAAAGGAAAAATCGACCAAATCAATCGTATTTCCAAAGATTTACAAACAGGAATTATGAATATCCGAATGGTTCCGATTGGATCTGTATTCAATCGGTTCACAAGACTCATTCGTGATCTTTCTTTGGAAACTGGTAAACAGGTGAATTTGGTATTACGTGGGGAAAACACAGAACTCGATAAAAAAGTAATCGATGCCATTGGGGAACCACTCATCCACCTCATTCGAAATTCTGTAGATCATGGAATTGAGTCACCTGCGGAAAGAAGAGCTTCCGGCAAACCGGAAGAAGGAACTGTGGAACTCAATGCCTACCAAGGTGGTTCCAATATCCTTGTGGAAATTCGTGATGATGGTAAGGGATTAAATAAAGATAAAATTCTAAAAAAAGCCATCGAACGAGGGCTAGTCAGCGAATCGGACGCACAGAATTTAGCGGAATCTGATATCTTTCAATTTATCTTTGCCCCAGGATTTTCTACTGCAGATAAAATTTCTGATATTTCTGGTCGTGGTGTGGGAATGAACGTGGTCAATAAACTCATAGAGGAGTTTAAAGGCAAAATTCTCATTCATTCCGAAGAAGGGAAGGGATCGTCTTTCACCTTATCTTTCCCACAAGCACTAGCCATCATTCCTTCGATCCTTGTGATTATGGAAGAGGAAGTGTATGCTTTCCCACTTTCGGAAGTTTCAGAAACCATTAAAGTCAATCTGGACCAAATCACAACTTTGGAAGGTCACGAGATCATCAACCTACGTGGAGAGGTATTACCAATCTATCGTTTGAATCGAATCCTTGGACTTGCCGACAAACAAGAGATGGTAGAGGTTCCGGTTGTCATCGTGAACTATAAAACAAGAAAACTTGGATTTATGGTCGATGATTTGATCGGAAAACATGAAACCGTAATTAAATCTCTAGGCAAAAACTTCAAAGACATCCAAGGTCTTACTGGTGCTACCATCATGGGAGATGGAACGATTATCCTCGTATTGGACATTCCTGGTCTTGTAGAAATTGCTGCGGATAAAGTAGATTGGACTGACAAACTAGTGGCTGGAGAAATGATGAAACGTGCCTCTACCATTCGTTCTTTGGAAATGTCCGATTCTGAATTTATGTTTAAATCCAACCATCCAACAAACCGCTATAATGCGAAGTTGATTGAGTTACGTGCTAAAGATAAATCGCGTGTCAAAAAAGATAAACACAGAGCCGAAAAACATATTATTGTTCCTAAAGAAGAAGTATTTGCAGAAGAACCAGTAACCAACGTAAAAATCACTACTGAAGTGGTCAAAACAGAAGTAGAAGTGAATGGCGATTCTGGAGAAACATCAAAATCCGCAACAGCAACTCTAGTCATCGATCATAAAACGGATGAAATTCACCGTTTGGCTGATGTTGCAAAAATCGAAAACGTAAAATTAACGGAAAGGGAACAAGCCGCAGAAATCATCAAAGGTTTTGTGGAACAAAAAGAAGAAAGATTAAACCAAGTTGCTGCCTTAAATTCGGAAGCAATTAATGAAATCATGTCTTCGAAAGATATCAAAAAACTTGAAAATATAGTAAATACAGGTATGATGAATGCCGGTGTCGTACTCTCTCAGTTAGTTGGTAAAGAGGTAGAACTTTTTATTCCTGAAATTACACTCACTGACAGAGAAGGTTTGGCAAAAGAATTCAGATATTCTATGGATCAGTTTTTTGGAATGAAAATTCGAATGACAGGAGATCTTAATGGAAACCTCCTTATGATGTTTTCTGAAGAAAATGGATCTGAAATTGCAAGAGAACTTCTAGGATCGGCAGAGGCAAAGTATGCTGAGGGAAGTCACCAAAAACTTTCAGATGATATGGTATCTGTATTATCTGAAATTTCCAATATTGTTTGTTCTAGTGTGATGAACTCACTTTCCAACAAATTAAAAAAGGAAATTTTGCCTTCTGTTCCTGAAATGATTACGGGAAGTTTTATGGATGTAATAGACATCGTAAAACCAGAGCGAACCAAGTTTTTGTCCATGCATACAGAATTTAACCACCAAGGTAGTAACCTAATTGGTGTTTTGGTATTCCTACCTGACTTTGATGAACTGGTAGAATTAATTCATAAATCATGAATAAAAAGCCAACTGTTGTCATTATTGATGATTCACTCCTTGTGAGGAATATCTTGAGTGATGCTCTCACCAAAAAGGATGAAGTACAAGTGATCGCTACCGGCAAAACCGGCATGGATTGTATTGACCTCGCAGGAAAGTTAAAACCAGACTTTATCGTTTTAGATATTGAGATGCCAGTCATGGATGGGCTTACGGCCTTGGCAGAAATCAAAAAATTAAAACTGCCAAGTCACGTGATCATGCTTTCCGTTTTAACACAACACGGGGCAGATGCTACTTTTAAAGCCTTGGAACTTGGGGCTGTTGATTTCATTCCCAAACCATCAAGCGGAAATCAGTTTTCCCCAGAAGACATTACTGCGGTATTGTCCGCAAAAATTAAAGGTTTTTCTGATTCTAAGCAGCCTAGCATCGAAGTTCTCCTAAAACCAGAGAGAACTGAACGCCAATTAAATAAAAGTTTTCAAAAACCAATCAAAGTAGAGGCTATCGGAATTGGCACCTCCACAGGAGGGCCGAAAGCTTTGCAGACTGTATTTGCAAGTATACCGGAAGACTTTACGAAACCAATCTTTGTGGTGCAACATATGCCAGCGGGATTTACGAAAGCATTTGCAGACAGATTGAATTCCTTGTCTAAAATACAAGTGAAAGAAGCAGAAGATGGTGATCTGGTACATCCGGGAACTGCTTACATCGCACCTGGTGATTACCAGATGACGGTGGTTACAAAAGGAAAGGATCATTTTATTGAACTGCACCATTCAGGTCAGGTCAATGGTCATAGACCATCCATTGAAGTATTGTTTGATAGTTTGGTTGCCGCTTATGGTGGAGATCATCTTTTATCCATGATCATGACTGGAATGGGAAAAGATGGATCGCAAGCCATCACCAACATTCACGCCAAAGGTGGTATTACTTTGGCGCAGAATGAAGCAACATCGGTAGTTTACGGAATGAACCGAGTTGCAGTAGAGCTGGGAGGGATTGATTTTGTCCTTCCAGTGGAAGATTTAGTACCAAAAATGATTGAATTATTAAAGTCGAGAGGGAATTAACATGGCAAGAATTTTGGTTGTAGATGATGCAAAATTCATGAGAACGCTCGTAAAAGATGCGTTAGTTGGAGCGGGTCACGAGATCGTAGGGGAAGCTGAGAACGGTAATATTGCGGTAGAACAATACAAAAACCTCAAACCGGATTTAGTCACTATGGACATTACTATGCGTGAAAAAGATGGAATTGAAGCTACAAAAGAAATTATAAAGTTTGATGCTTCTGCCAAAATCATTATGGTAACGGCACTTGGTCAGGAAGATTTACTGGCAAAAGCAATTAAGATGGGTGTAAAGGATTTTGTTGTAAAACCTTTCCCTCCAGAAAGATTGCAACAAGCAGCAGCAAAAGCACTAGGTTTATAAACAGTGTCTAAGACCCCGGAGTTTATCGTCCGGTGGCAGAACCAGGACGGAGGACTGACAGAAGGACCTTTAACGGTTTTATGGTCTCTGATTGATAGTTATAAGGTGGATATTTTTGAAGTCTCCCTTTCGCGTATCACATCCGATTTCATTCAATTTTTGAGAACCAGTCAGTCCTTATCTATTGAACTTACTTCCGAGTTTGCTGTGATGGCATCTCATTTGGTGTATTTAAAATCCAAGGCCTTGTTACCGGATCCCGGTTTTGAGGAAGAGGATTATGACCCACCCTTACCTAAAGAACTAGTAGATAAATTACTCGAACACAAAAAGTTCCAAATGGCGGGACAACGTTTGGCCGAACTCGACCGATTGACTGCTGGAATGTTTACTCGAGAAACCAATCAGGTCTTGGATGAAACAGAAGTTTGGTTGGATGTAAGTCTCGTGGATTTAATTTCTGCTTTTAATTCCATTTTGGAACAAGAATCTTCCAATGAAATCGAAGACTTAGTACCCATCTACGAAGGGGTAAGCCAATACTCCGTAGAGGACAAAATGGCTTATTTACAGGGCCTTTTAGAAAAAACCGGCGAAATTCACTTTATGGATTTGTTCGAAACAGAAAAGCCGGAAAAAAAAGAAATCGTCGCTGCCTTCCTTGCCGTATTAGAAGTTGTTAAAATCCGAGTTTGCAAAGTGATCCAACATGCAGTTTTCGGTGAAATCAAAATAGTCAAGGTTTAGATTCATTTGGAAGAAAGAACTTATACAAAGGGCCTTCTTGAGGCGCTTCTTTTTTTATCTTCAGATCCAATCAAATTGTCTGCACTTGCCAAGTCTGCTGGGATCGAAAAAACAGAAGCCCGGGAACTCCTTGATGAACTCATCCTTGATTACCAAGAAAAAGAAGGCGGATTTTTACTGAGGGAAATCGCCGGTGGTTACCAGTTTATCACCAACCAAAGATACAGCGAAATCTTAGCTCATATCTTTAAAGATAAAAAAAGAGAAACTCTTTCTCGCGGAACCTTAGATACTCTTGCCATCATTGCCTACAAACAACCTATCACTTTAACAGAACTGGATGAAATTCGTGGAGTCTCTTCTCGCGCTATGGTTGCAAGTCTCATGTCGAAAAAGTTAGTCAAGGCTGTGGGCCAAAAGGAAGTTCCTGGAAGACCAACATTGTATGGAACCACCAATGAATTTTTGTTACACTTTGGTTTAAGTAAACTTAGTGATCTTCCCACACCAGTAGAAGTGAAGGAACTCAAATTTGAAGAATTTTCACCAGAATCTATTATTGTGACTGATGAAACAGAAATGAATCCTGATTTTGATACAAGCACACTACCGGAAGAATTACAAGAAGAGGCCTGACATGAGCAGTGCAGAAGAAGAACTAAAAAAACTCCGTGCTGGTATCGATTCATTAGACACAGAAATCATAACTCTCATTCAAAAGCGGGCAGGTTTTGCGCAGGAGATTGGTCGGGTCAAAAAAGAATCGGGTGGCCCTATTTACCGTCCCGATCGTGAAAAAGATGTTTATGAAAAAGTAACTAAACTTTCTGGTGGACCACTTCCTTCTTCTGTGATTCGTGCGATTTATAGAGAGATGATGTCGGGAACCATCGCCTTAGAACATCCGTTAAAGATTGGATTTTTAGGACCCGAAGGAAGTTTTTCTCATTCCGCACTTCGTGCTAAATTTGGAACTTCCATTGAAGCGGTTCCGCAAACTTCTATCCCCGATGTATTTCGAATGGTGGAAGAGGGGAAATTGGATTATGGAGTGGTTCCAGTAGAAAATTCCACAGAAGGACAAGTTAGTTCCACACTGGATATGTTTTTAGAAACAGATCTTTTCGTTTATTCTGAGTTATACCAAAGAATCTCCTTTTCACTGCTTGGATTTGAAACCGACCTTTCCCTTGTGAAAAAAATCTACGGGATACGGATTGGAAACGAACAATGTCGCAATTGGATTTCGGCAAACCTTCCGGGTGTAGAAGTTGTCGATACTTCTTCTACCGCAATGGCGGCAAAATTAGTGTCCGAAAGAAAAGACGGACTTGCGATTGCATCCAAAATTGCCGGTGAAATTTATAATTTAAATGTCATAGCCGAAGGGATTGAAGATTATTCGGGAAATACCACTCGGTTTCTTGTGATTGGCAAAACAGAATCCCCAAAAACAAAAGAAGATAAAACGTCCATTGTGTTTTCGATTCCGAACCAAACTGGATCTTTGTTTGCAATTCTAAAAACTTTTAATGATGCTTTGGTCAATCTTACAAAAATTGAATCAAGGCCTCTAAAACGTAACTTATGGGAATACCATTTTTTTGTAGATTTTATTGGTCATAAAGAAGATCCAAAAATTGCCGAACTTCTACAAAAAGTAAAATCACAATGTACTTTATTTAAACTTTTAGGTTCTTATCCAACTGCCGGTTCTTTTCCTACATGAATTTATCCAGAGTTTTGATCTATGGAATGGGGCTTATGGGTGGATCTCTTGCCCTATCCGTTCGTGGGAAATTTCCAAAAACAAACATTACGGCAGTGGTTCGTTCCGAAAAAAGTAAAAATACAATTCTAAATAAAAATTTAGCAAACCATGTGGTTTTGCAAAGTGAGATCAAATCTCTCGATTGGTCTAACTATGATTTGGTGGTTTTTAGCACTCCTGTTGAATCCATTTTAAAAATCATACCTACACTTCCTAAATCTGGAAATACCATTTTTATCGATTTAGGATCTACTAAAGAGACAATTGTTTCTGCTGTGGAATCGTATTATGGAAATACAATTCACAATTATATATCGACTCACCCTATGTGCGGATCTGAACAAGCGGGTCCAGATGCGGCAGTGCCAGATTTATATTTAGATAAACTTTGTATTTTAACTTCACCAAAATCTGCATCCAATGTTAGTTTGGAATGGGTTCGTTCGTTTTGGGAACAAATTGGATCGTGGACATTGGAAATGGACTCCAAATCACATGATGAAACTTTGGCTTATCTTTCCCACCTTCCTCATGTTATCTCTACCTTACTTGTCAATGTAGCAGGTTCCAATCCTACAACTAAAAAAGAAATCTTAGAATCTTCAAAACCGATTACGGGCGGAGGGTTTCGGGATATGTCAAGGATTGCCGGATCCAATCCAGATATGTGGATTTCTATCTTTAAAGAAAATCAGAGGTTTTTACGTAATTCCATTGATGATTTGATCCAACAATTGTTGGAGTTTCGAAATCTTTTTGGATCCGATGGTTCTTTTGATGAATCTCAAATTCGAAAAATTTGGGAGTTGGCACTGGCAAACAAAGAAGAAATTCGAAAGACAAAATGAAGTTTTTAAAAAATTTAAATAAATTAAGCCGCTGTAAGGCGGCAATTCTAACCAACCAAAGTGCATTTGGGTATCGCGGAAAATACCATTTTCAAACCTATTCTGAAATTTTTGATTTAAAAACAATATTTTTGCCGGAACACGGACTTTTTGCTGAGTTACAAGACCAGGTGAGTGGGGATGAACTAAAATATCTTTTTGGAGATATGGAGATTGTAAATCTCTATGGAAAAGAAGAGTCTAGTCTTGTTCCACCTAGGGAAAGTTTAACGAATGTAGATGTGATCATCATTGATATAAAAGATGTTGGTTCAAGGTATTATACTTTTTTAACTACTGCATATTATATTTTATGTGAAATTTCTCGTTTAAAACAAGAAACAGGCAAAGCTCCACTTTTTTTAGTAATCGATTCGCCAAATCCCATTGGCAAAAAAGTAGAGGGTACACCACTCCAAAAAGAATATGAATCTTTTGTAGGAGTACCAAC
This sequence comes from Leptospira montravelensis, assembly GCF_004770045.1. Taxonomy (NCBI): domain Bacteria; kingdom Pseudomonadati; phylum Spirochaetota; class Leptospiria; order Leptospirales; family Leptospiraceae; genus Leptospira; species Leptospira montravelensis. Next base: position 149,283 of record NZ_RQFO01000014.1, on the reverse strand, counting down.
TGTATTACATAGGCATGGTCTTACCCCAGGCGGATTATTATCTTACTATAATCAAACTTTCCAGTTAAAGGTCGATGTGATAGTGGTTCCAGTGGGTGTTATCCATCCAAAATCTGTAACAAACTTTGCATGGGTTCCTCCATCTCCCAATATACCTACACAAAGTACTTGTTTGGTGTACCCAGGTATGTGTTTATTAGAAGGAACCAATTTGTCAGAAGGACGAGGAACAACGAAACCTTTTGAAACCTTTGGGGCACCTTATTTAATTGGTAAGGCAAAAGAGGAATTGGATAGAAGAATGGCTTTCCATCAATCTGGAAATTTTATTTTACGTAACTTAAGATTTTTACCTACATTCCATAAGTATGTTGGTTCCATTTGTGAAGGTTACCAACTGATGGTATTAAATCCAAAACAGTTCCATTCACTTTATTTTATATTATACTTTTTGAAACAAATTCGTGAGTTATTTCCCAAGGACTTTGATTATTTAAAAGGGGTGTATGAATTTCGTTCTGATCGCCCAGCCATTGAGCTACTTGCTGGTGATTCCACACTTTTGGACTATTTAAACGGAAAACTCAGAGATTCAGATCTAGAAATTTATTTGCAAGAATCGGAAAGACTTTGGGCAAGGGTAATAAAACCATTTCGGTACTAATTTTTTTAACAAAATGGTGTTGCCGACCGACTAAAGCGTAGGTATACAATCACCATGACAAGAATGTTTCGAACCATTTTTCTAATTTCCCTGATGGCAACAGTGCTTACCAACTGCGGTTATAACCGTATCCAAGAGTTGGATGAAGAAGTGGCTGCTTCCTGGGCAGAAGTTCTCAACCAATACAAACGAAGATCTGACTTAGTCCCTAATTTGGTTTCTGCAGTCAAAGGATTTGCGAACCAAGAAAAAGATATTATGAAAGGTATTGCGGAAGCTAGAGCAAAAATTGGATCTATCCAAGCAACTCCTGAACTGGTTAATAATCCTGAAAGTTTGAAACAGTTTGACCAAGCCCAAGGTCAATTGGGATCTGCATTGTCTAGACTTCTTATGATCCAAGAAAACTATCCACAACTAAAGTCAGACCAACATTTTTCTGATTTGATGGCACAGTTGGAAGGAACAGAAAATAGAATTACCGTAGCAAGAAATCGATTTATCAAAGCAACTAAAGATTACAATGTTTATATTCGACAATTTCCTGCGGTTCTTACTGCAAAAGCCTTTGGATATGATGCAAAAGCAACCTTCACTGTGGAAGACCAAAAGACAATCGAGAATGCACCTAAAGTAGAATTTTAGTTTATGATACAAAGCCGGCAAATACGCCGGCTTTTTTTGTTTAGAACTGGAAGTAGAGGAAAGGACTTGATACAGTCACACTGTAGATAATAAATGAAGTGATATAGAGCAAAATACAAGATGGAATTAGAAAATATAAATTATCTGTAATGAAATGAAATCTGTCTTCATCTCGGTCTTGTAAGATATCAACTAAAAACAAAAATCCAACTAAGATCACAAGACTCATACTCATCTGCGGGAACATTCCAGATGCTCCCGTAAAAGCACGTTCTAACATCATATTGGCGATACCCATTCCCGTGGAAACTTCTGGGGTTGGTTTGGCTCGAAAGAAAAAACAAGATAACACAAAAATGCCAACGGGATAAATTGGTTGGATGGAACGTGGAACTCGGTTCCAGGCATTCCGTATCGATTCAAATTTAAATACGAATTTTTCTACAACCATCATTGTGGAATGAAGAGTTCCCCAGAATACAAAGGTCCAATCGGCCCCATGCCAAATTCCAGATACAAAGGTTGTAATGAACAAATTTACGTAGGCCATAATTTCCCCGCGTCTGTTTCCACCGAGAGTGATATAAACATAATCCCGTAACCAGGAGCTAAAGGAAATATGCCAACGCCTCCAAAGTTCGCTGAGAGTACCCGATAAAAAAGGACGATCAAAGTTTTTAGGAATATGGAACCCAAGGATCCTTGCGGTTCCTATGGCGATGTCAGAGTATCCAGAAAAATCGCAATAAATTTGAACTGCAAAAAGAAAAGCTGCTATCCACATCGCTATCCAATTGTATTCGGTTGGACTTGCGTAAACAGGATCGATCACATAGGAAATAGGATCTGCTATAAAAGTTTTTTTAAAGATTCCCCAGAATAGTTGTTTGAGGCCTTGTTTTAGGTTTTCTTTGGAAAAGTCTTTGGAATCTAAAAATTGGTGAAGGACATCGCTTGCTCGTAAGATAGGACCAGCAACCAGTTGTGGAAAAAATGCAAGAAAAAGTCCAAAATGAAAAATGGACTTTGCTCTTACAACGACTCCTTTGTATACATCTACCGCATAAGATACTGCCTGTAAGGTGAAAAAGCTGATTCCCATTGGAAGGAGGATTCCCGACTTTTGTACAAATTCAGGATCACAAGGTGTTAACGAAAAAGTTTGGTTCCAAACAGTTATTGAAAAATCCAAATACTTAAATACAAACAGTAAACTTAGATTACTCCAAACTGCAATATTTAACCAAAAGAGTTTTTTCCCTTTTGAGGATGCAAATTCCATGTAATCCACAGCAAGTTTTGTAATCACAAAGGAAAATACTAGAAGTATTAAAAAGGGAATTCGAAAGATTGCATAGAAATACAAGCTAACAATGAATAACCAAAGACCCTGAAACCTTTTTGGAATCAAAAAATATACAAGGATAACAACAGGTGCAAAAATCAAATAGTGAACAGAATTAAAAAGCATATTATTTGATTTCCTTTAGTGCCTCTGCAATCGATTCGGCGGCCCAAAGATTTCCTAATTTAGTTAGGTGGCCATCACCAGGGATATAGTAATCCTGAATTCCTGCTTTTTTTGTTTTTCCATGTAACGTAAATTCACGGCCGCACATTTTGTCCGTATAGGGCAGAATGTCCAAAGTTTTGATTCCTTTGGAGTCTAAATACCTCTTGGCGCGGATGGCATAACCACCGAGTGCATTATATTTTCCCAATTGTCGGCAATATACTTCTTCGATTTGCATCGGAAGGATTACAGGAACAAACTTGTAACCTTTTTCTTTTGAAAGTGTTATCATCAAATCATAGGCCCTTGTTGTCGTTTCGGGAAGAGGTTCTAGAGAATTTGGATCCACGGGAGAATCGGAACATATCACATTTAAATTTTGAAGAGGAGTGGGACAAACAAACTCTGTTTGATCTTCGCATTTCTTTTGTTTAACGGGGAGTATAAATGTTTCTCGCAAGTAAACGAGAGGTGAGGTAGTTAAAAGATTTGTGTCCGCAGTGATTAAGTATTTAGTTTGTGCAAACTTAACTTTGGTTTGTTCATAAGCAAGTTTAAGAGCTTGCAATAGATATGAAATTCTGGTGAGTTCAAATTGAATGCGAAAGTTTTTTTTCCATACGGGATCATTTTCATGGAGGGCATCGTTTTCATCATCAGGAAGGATACCTTGCGCACGTAATTCCTCTGGCATAGTAAAATCGTTAGGTGAAATAAAAAACAACACAGTTTGGATATTGTCAATTTTTGTAGACATATCTTTGAGACGTTTGTAGGAACCAAGGGAACCATAAGCATCTACTCCCAAATTAAGTGTTTGGAAAGAGGATCCATCTTCATCAAAACTTTCAAGTTTAGAACAAAAAGTATCTTCATCTGAAACACCAAATCCCATTACCAAACTATCTCCTAAACAAACTAGTTTCGGTTTTCCTGGAATGGGTTCTTTTCGTCCACGTAGACCTAGTGAATTAGTGGTGAATTGGCCTTGCCATAAATCTGCATAGTGGCGAACAAAACGACTTTCGTTTGGTTCTAAAGTGACTCCATATTCGGGATGGTAGGCATGCAGAAGTTTAACATCGCGGTAATAACGTAAGGCAGGCGGATTGGAAGCGCGTAAAATCAACTCCAATGAAAGTAACGCCAACGGGAAAAATAGGACAATGGCTCCCCATCGTTTCCAGTTTTGAATCATATCCCTCTAAACTTTAGAATTCATGCTGGGAATCAAGCATTTCTAAGGTAAATTTAGGAAGTGCTTGGCTATCGCATCGGCAAAAAGTTCAGAAAGCGCAGGGCCCGGATGACCATCACCCGGGATATAAACTTGTTTTTTTTCTTTAAATAATAACTCGGTTTTTGCACGGAGGTCTAACGTTTTTACTCCCTGTTCGTTAAAGAACTCTTTAGCCATTTCATAGTTTCTATCTTTGGTATCGGGGTAACCTTTCATAGACATTCCCCAACTGAAAAGTATAGTTAGTTTTTCTTTCGGAACCAAAGGATCGCTAAAAAATTTTCTTAAATTGGAATACGTGATATGATTTTTTGGATAAAGGATTGGCTCACCGTACGAAGTGTACACATTTGTTTGAGGAGTGGAGATGATTCGCTGGTAAAGATACGAATTTCTTACTAGGTAGTAATGAATGGGATAAAGATATCGTTTGATTCCCACTTTTTCTCTTTCATCGTCAATGAAGTCAGAAGGATTCCAGATCCAATAAATCTTTTCTGGAAGATTCTCTTGTTTTTGGGATTTTAGAGTCTCTTTTAGGATTTTTAAAACTCCGTTAGTTCCGATGGCATCCACGGCAAGTAATCGAGATTCCAATTTGTATTTGGATAATAAATAATAGGTAGGAGTTTCGTTTGTTGGTAGGCCATAACCCATCGCCATAGAATCTCCGATGAACCAGAGCTTTGGGGAATTTGACTTCTCAGAGAGAACTCTTTCTCCCAAATCATTGGTTTGGATGTCCCAAGTTTTTCCATCTTTTCGAATAAAACTAGCTTTCTGATTGGGACAGAGGCGAATTTCAGAGAAATCATACAAACAATGAATTTGTCTATATCGAATTTCATCTGTATCCGCTTTAGATGAGAGTCTGAAATAACCCTCTCCCATCAAAAAAATGAAAAGAGGTGTGAATGTGAATGAGAATATAAGTTTATAGAATTTTTTCAATGAGAAGGTAGAAGAAAGAAAGGTTTCCAATATAAAGAACCATCACCAAAAAACCCATAGCAATTTGAAAGATATATGCGGAATAAGAAAATCCTTGGTAAGCAAGATAGGCTGTAACTCCTAAGACCATTTCGGGAACTAATACGTAATAGGCGACTTTTCCCCACATCTTTACATTTTGCGGATACCAAGATCCTAATATCCACATAGTCGCTTCCGAAGTTCCAAAAATGGCTAAGGCAACAATCCCAACCCAAAGGCAAGTTCCCACAATCGAAACTGACATCTCTTCCAATTTGATTCCTGTATAAACACAGATAAAAAGTGGGATGGCCCAAAGGCCTGCCATATACCCAGAAACAGTTCCAATTTTTAAAAAACCATCTTCTGGGAAAACTAATATTTGTAAGGCGCTTGATAGAAACCAATCAGGAAATACCATAAGGATCGATAATGGAACCAAAAATTTCCATATACGAAACGGAGTATGCCAACGAAGTAATAAACATAAACCAGCAAAACTGACATGAAATAACAAAGTGAGTGCTGCGAGTTTGATTCCGGATGGACTTTGTGACCAATAAAGAACAAATCCGGAGATCATACTAAATGCCAAAAAATACAAAGCCAATAGGAATTCTTCTGCAAGGAACTTAGGTTTCATCGATTCGAAGTTTAAGGATGATTGTAAAGGATGCAAGTCGAAACTGAAAGGAATTGCTACGAAAAATGAAAATAAAGAGGAAACAAAAAGGATACTTGGGAGATACTGGGTTCGAACCAGTGACCTCTACCATGTCAAGGTAGCGCTCTAACCAACTGAGCTAATCCCCCAAGGTAAAACCACTTCACCAGAACCGAGCCCACCGTAAAGTACGATTTCGTAGCCTGTTCCGGATAGAAAAATCTTCACTCATCCGGTCTGCTAAGCGGTTTGGTTTGGTAAGATCAGGAATTAATAGAACCAAATTGTCTTTGGCTCGGGAAAGTCCAACGTAAAGGATTCGCCTTTCTTCGGATTCATCTGTATCTTCTATGTCCTCACTCCACCCAAAAACCAGATCTAATAAAACCGTTGTAAATTCCAATCCTTTGGCACTATGGATGGTCATCACTTGCGATGAGGGAACTCCATTTTCGATCCACTCTCTTTTTCTATAATTACTGCGCGTGAGGATCACAGTAGAAGAATCCTTATTGTACCAGTCCTTCCAGATTTTTATAGGATCTAATTCTAAATCTTTGATTCGTTCTACCTGGAACGTTCCTTTTTCCTTTCGAAAGGATTTTACCTGTTTGGTGATTTTCTCTTTATTTTTTTTTAGAGGAAGTAGGGAGGAAGAAATGATAGATTTCTTAGAACGATAGTTAGTGGATAAAAAGAATTGAACTACATTTGGAAAATGATTTGGGAATTCTAAAAATGGTTTGGGAGTAGCCCCGCGAAATCCGTAGATGGCCTGCCAATCATCCCCGACCACAGTAATGGATTGAAAATTCATTTTTTTTATGATTTGGAGTTGGTCTTCATCTGTATCTTGAAACTCGTCTATAATCAAAGTTTTCCATTTGTTTTTCACAACGTCCGCAGATTCAGAATCTAAAAATTTTAAGAAATCAAAAATCAAATCATCATACTCAAAATAATAATTTTGATTCTTCCATAATTGAAAAGAGGTTTGGAAAGATTCGTATTTTTCCAAAGAGAGTTCTTGGAAATGTTTGGCACCATTTTTAAATAAAATAGGAAAGGGGATCCCTCCAATTTCAAATTGTAATGGATTTAAGAATTTCTTAATGATTTCCCATTTTTTTGATTCTGCTAGTAGTTTGTAAAGGGACCAGTTTTTAGAGTTATCGTAATGTTTTAGCGCAAAGTAACAAAACGCATGAAAGGTGGAAATATGATACGCCGAAGAAAGACCTTTTTTCCTGCACCTTTCCTTAAATTCATGTGTAGCTTTTTTAGTAAAGGTGACAACAAGAGTGTTTTCTGGTGGAATAGATTTTACTTTTTCTCTTTCTTCTAAAAGGCCAACCATAGTTGCCGTTTTACCAGAACCGGCCCCAGCAATCACTTGTTTAATGGGATGATTTGACTCTATGATGGACTTTTGTTCTTCGCTCCACATATATACATAAGCGGAAGAATAAATAAGTTTGGTTCTAGTTTTTTAAATTATTGTTTGAAGACAGCGCTGTCTTCATCTTCCTCTTCTTTTAGATCGTAATATCCATAAATAAAACTGGAACTTGCTTTCACTTCCATTCCATAAAAATGTTCTGAAATTCTACCTGATTTTGTAACTTCTAATTTGTATTCTTCTGCTAGAAATTTCATTTTATCCATAGAGATTTTTTCATTAATTTTAGGACCAAAGCCTGATTCCGTTTTTGACCAATCTACTATAAAAAGTCGCCCACCAGCTTTCATAGAGCGAATGAGTCCATCCATCGCCAAACCAGGGTTAGGAAATGTTGAAAGGGAAAGAGAAGCAAATATGATTTCTGGAACAGGAACCCATTCTGGAAGTAGGGGGTGGTCGGACTGGTCAATGTGGAAAGGAGTAAGTTGTTCAATGCCTTCCATGAGTTTACGCCGTAAAATCATATCGATAATCTCTTGTTGGCATTCGGCTGCCCAAATCCAAACATCGGGAAACCACTTTCTAAATTCAGTGAAGTAAAATCCAAGTCCACTTCCAAAATCCACGAGGTTATTTAATCCCTTCCAATTGAAAAACGCATATACATCTTCAGGTGGGCATAACTCTCGCCTATGGCTTGAGAGTAAATATTCTTGGTAAGTTTGAGAACGGTAGTATTCCGTTTCGGACATAATGACAATTCTTACAGAAAAGCAGGGAAAGTACAAACGAAAAATTCAATTAGAGGACCTTTACCACCGAAAATCTAAGTATGAAGTTCTCGATTCAGCTCTGGATGGTTATGCTGCTCTTTTCGTTCGTTGGGGTTTCTGCGGACTCTGGATTTGAGGAAAGCCGTTATCCTTCTATAGCGAAGGCAATACATGTTAGCCTATTACCTGATAAAAAATCGATTCGTTTAGACTGGGATCCTCCCAAACAAGAAGGCGAAATCATTGTGGCCCGGTCCACAGTTATGATTGATAGTCCAGACAAATTGTATATTGCCGATTCTTTAGGTAGATATAAAACTTCCACATCCAATCCTACTCGAGTATATTTTGATTATAATTTAAAACCGGGAACTTACTATTATGCAATCGTTATGGTAACGGATGTTCGTCGAAGGGAAGTGAAACTTTTTGCTAACCAAAACTATACGGTAACCCCAATTCATATAGCGGAAGAAAATGGAACACCTGTTGTTGGCCAAAACCCCGATTTCCCGGCTTTTCCGGCTGATGCAGGAATTCAGTCGATGGTAGGTGGGATTTCCGATATTACTGCAAACATAGAAAAAAAATTCATTCGATTGAATTGGATACCGCCAAATGGAGCCATAGCGGGAAGGACTTTATACACTGTATATAGATCAAATTCACCACTAACAAGTTTGCCGCTCATGCAAAAAGCTGAAAAACTGGCGGAACTTACCCATCCCGTAAATACTTTTTTAGACCAAGATTTGGATAAGTCACAGACATTGTATTATGGAGTTTCTGTAAAACAAGTAGGTGGTGAAGAAACAATTCCTTTAGAAGATAAAAAATCCACCTTACGCGTATTTTATGTTAAGCAAACTGCCAAAAATAATGCAGAAGTCATTGTAGAAGAGTCTCCGAAAAAACCAAAACAGGAAGTGGCTTCGAATGATACACGTACAGATTTGGGTGGTGTCATGCACGTTCGAGGGCTTGGATATGAACGTGTAGGAAAAGGTGCAGTGATCAGTTGGATCAGCCCAGAAGCAGCAGATGAATCCACTATTTATAGTTTATATGCTTCTGTGAGACCGTTAAACCAAGGTTCTGCGTCTTTTGGGCAAGGTTCCGTTGTGAAAGTTGCAACTGTCGTTCATCCCAAAACTAATTTTTTTATCAAAGAGTTAAAAGAAATTGATGAACTCTATTTTGGTGTAACAGCAAAATCGAACGGGATACCGGAAGACTATAATTTAAAGGAAAATGTTTCCTACTTTAAATATGATTTTTCAAAGGACATAGCTCCACATGAAGAACCAAATGTTGTAGCTGAGTCTCGTCCTAAAAAAGAACCAGAAAAAACAGATGTTTATAAAAATGAACATGCGGTAACACCAACGGAGAGTTTACCTCCTAAAGAAAATGCGGAACAGGTAAACGATTTTAAAGAAGAAACTTCAGCAACTGTAAATTATGATTTGGGCCAAACAGATTTAAATCAAATTATCAAAGAAACGGTGCTTCGAAAAAAATACGAAGTGGCAGTTTACCGGTTAGAGGAATATTTAAAAAATGAATCTAATTCCTACCTTAAAGGAAAGGCGATGTTCTTTCTTGGAGTGAGTGCTTTAAAAACTGGTGATACTAAAAAAGCCTTAAAATGTTTTTTGAAACGAGAAACAAAATCTTACTCACCATCTCGTGTGGAATTTTGGACGAATCAAACCCTAAGTCAGGCGGGTAGAGGGAACTTATGAATCGAATTATTGTATCGTTAGCGGGTTTTTTGTTTATTGTGGCAGGGCTTTCCACTGCCTATTACCAAACAAATATTTCTGTAAAAGAAGATCAGTCTCAAGCAATTTTTGAAAAAATTGCAGAAGGGGAAGAGTATTTAAAACAATCGAACCCACAAAGTAAGGAAAAGGCAATCACTATCTTTTCTGAGTTAGCTGGTAAGCGTGGAATAGAAAAATATGAATTCCAAATTAAATACAACCAGGCAAGAGCTTTAGAAAAAAACTCTGATTATTATCCAGCACTTGATATTTATAAAGAGTTAAAAAAGAATCCAAATGTAAAACCCGATGAAAAAGAACGTTTGAGTTACTCTCTTGGAAATCTACTTTTAAAAATTGGAAACGAGTCGGAAGGAAAAGTCCATTTAGAATCGGTCCTGCAATCAAGTTCAGATAATAAACTAAGGTCAAAATCCTTTCTTTCTCTTGCTGACCACTATTACAGAATTGGAAATTTTGAAACTGCTCGTAAAAATTATACTCTTGCCTTACAAGAAGATCCTAACAATACAGAATCAAGAATTGGATGGGGTAGGTCTTTACGTAAACTTGGAAAAGACTGGGCTTCCTATGATGTATTTGATGAATATATTGAAACCGCTGATCAGTTAGCTGGTGCTGATGAAAAAGTTGTAGGTGAGTATAAGGATTCTGTTTTAAAAGATGCAAAAGATAATTATACAAAAAAACAATACTCAAAGGCTATTGAGTTATTTCAAAAAGTCATCAGCGTCAATCCTACTCCGAAAAAAGAAGAAGAAGCTTTGTATTTCATTGCATTGTCTTTTGATGCAATGGGAAAACAAACCGAATCACTCACTTATATAAATAAAGTTTTGAATAACAGTGATTATTCGCTCGATCAAGCAGCTTTGTATAAAAAAGGAACTATTTATTTCAGACAAGGTAAGTTTGAAAAAGCAGCAGGTATCTTTCAAACGATTGTAGACAAATACCCTAAAAACCAGATTACCGACAAGGCGATTGCATGGAAAAAAGAATCACTCGATCAGTTTACCGACCACAATGATCTAGATGGTTCTGATGTATCGTCTGATTCCAAACCAGGTTCGGTTTCCACAAAACCTGACTCTGGAAATGATTTGGAGTTTTAGTCGGACTACTTTAGAAATTCATTCGATTTTGTATTCTGGAGGGCTTCCTCCATTCCAAAAGTTTTATAAATTTCTGGAACAATGTCTGCAAGCGAATGTATATTTTCAGCGAAGCGGTCAGCATCCTTACCATAGAGGATGGTGGCCGCCGGGTTTTCCGTATGGTTTTTTTGACTTAAATCTTCCATGTTTCCATGATCACTGGAGACAATCAGTAAATCTTTTTTTGGATCGATTCCTTCCAAAAGTCCTCGGAAAAAACCTTCTAAGTTTTTAATGATATGTTCTGCCTTTTCCCAATCCATTGCATGTCCCACTTTGTCGGTGAGAAAATACTCATACAAAGCCAACTTGTAATGCGAAAACTTATGGAAACATTCCTTTCCTAATTTATAGGGATCTCTTCTTTCCAGAAGTGGATCTCCCGGTTTTAACATATCAATGCCGAGAGTTCCCATAATTTCATGTGTTATATCCATATAAAGACCTCTGCCATTACTAAGGTCATCGAAGTTTTTTAATGGGCGTCCACTAGCTAACTGGACTAAGGTGGAAGCTGATACTAGTTTTGGTTTTTCCTCCACGTGTTTGAGGTAGGGAGGCGAAAAACAATTTAAAAAATCACTTAGGTGTCCCTGTTCATTTAGGACTTTGATCAGGGAATATTTGGCTATGATTTTGCGTAGTGTAATGGTGGGAAACCCACTGACATGGCGGTCGAGCACCTTAGGTCCAGGAATCCCTGTCCAAAGTGCCGTTTGGCCGGTGGCAGACTGAGGAAGGCCTGTGACTCCCATATGGGCATCTGTTTTGATATAGTGCAATTGCGAAGGTGAAACCGGTAAGTCAGCGTCCGACTTAGGAATCCCACCAACGGGTGCTAAAAAACCTTTGGCAAACCGACTAAATGGATTGGATTTGGGATCGTAATCGGCGATGCCCACTCCGTCCAAAAATACATAAAAAATCATTCCTTTCCTTGGACTGATTGGTTTTTGCCAATGACAACCCGATAATTAGAATGATGAAACGGAATTTAGGAAACCTGTCTATTCTTTTTGGATACTTGCTTGTTTCCCTCATTGTCACTTCTGTTTTGTTTGGGTATTTTGAATGGATTCGGCCCTACCGATTGAAATCCAATTTAGTTTCAGCTTTAAAACGTTATGATGAAGACAGGACAAAAGAGTATTTAAATACGTTAGAGTTCTTTTTTCGTGAATCGGCCTTACCTTACCGTGCCTCCCAAGTAACAAATCGCATCAAACATACATTAGGACTAAATTACGTAAGATTGTATGATGATTCCCTTCGTTTGATTCATAGCACAAATGAAACAAATGAAGTTTTTCAACAAGAACTAAGGCAAGATCCTTCCGGCCTTTTAGAAGGAAATCTTCGAACCTTAGCTAACGGTGATTTTGTGTACAGAGACTTATCTGGAAAATTCTTTGTTGTTTTTCCTCCTGGTCCAACATTGCCAAAACAAATTCAAAATGCTAATTTAGAATATGGATATTTATATTGGGCTTTTGATCCCAAGTCACAAAAAATTCTTTATACCAATGATGAATCGATTTTGACAGGGGATAGAGAGGTTAACCAACTATTAGGACTATTTTCTGGAAAGGAAGGACAAACCATTACTTGGCAGTTAGATGGTGAAGATTCAAAACTCCTTTTGGAAAAAACAGAAAAATTTTCAGTTTATTTACTTCGGCAAGCTGACACAGAAGCTGATGAAATTCGTTTTGGGTGTTTTATACTTTTTCTCGTTACCTTTACGGGCTTATTTTATATACGTTTTATTTGGATTGTCGTTCATACACCTGGATTTCAATTCAAACGAAGAATTCTTTTACCAGTCATTGTTTATCTTATTTTACTTTTGTTTTACCAGAAAAGTTATGAACTTTTTCCAGACTACAGGTATTATAAACCTTGGACCAAACATCGGTTAATGCAATTTGAAGAAACTCTTTCAGTTCTTGAAAAAAATCTTCTCCGCGAAGGTTTGGGTGAAGGTGGGGGACAAGGCGAAACTGAAAGAATTGTCTCTGAAATTTACCTTTGGAAAGAGGGAACTAAAGAAAACAAAACTATACAAAACCGGTTCGGAACTGAAATTTTTGGATTATTTCAAAGGATACAAAAACATCCGATTACGGTACTTGTGGAATCAGAATTTGATTTGGTATATTTAATTCCTAAAAGAAATCATAAAGATGCCAATATAAACATTTTAATAGCGGTTCTTGATTCCAATTTTCTACAAGCTAAAAAAGAAAAAGACCGTGATGAGTTTTATTTTCCATTGGTCTCTGCAAAACTTTCGGATAACAAAAGTAAGGAGCAAGTATTATTTAATCCAAGAACCTGGAAAGTAGAAGATACATCTCGGTTTGTTCATTTGGATTCAAAAAAACAGTCTGTAGGTTTTTTACATCATAAATTTCATTCCTATTATATAGCAAAAGAACATGGTAAACCTGGTTTTTTATCAGGATTGTCAGTATATCGTTATTCTTCCTTCCCTCCTTATTTATTTAGTTTTGGATATTTGTTTATTGGACCTTGGATATTTTTTGTTTTATGGGCATCTTTCAAAAGAAAATGGGATCATCGCGTTATGTTAGGGGAATCCCCCTTAGTGAGTGAAGAGTCATTCGAGAAAGAAGTGGTGATAAAAAAAGTAGCAGTTCATAAAGAAGGAATTGAAACAAAAATGGAACCCGTTATAAAGAATACAAATCCTGTGAAAAAAACGAGTTTTAAAATTTTACCTCCTGCTACTTGGAGACGAGTGGCCATCTTAGATGCAGTACAAAAAAAACGAGAAACTATTTTTAATCCTGAGTTGGAGAAATTGGTTCAATCAGTAACCCAAAGAGAAGAAACACAGGAAGTAACCACACCCAAACCTTCTATCGAAAATTTCCCCACATTGGTTCCTGAAGAAAAAAGAGTGGAATATGCTTTACTTGATAAAATTTATCGTGAAAACGAAATTTCTTATGATGGGATTGTAGGTTATACAAAAAACTTTATTTCCAGACTGGGTTCGCCAAGGTTTTCCTATTTATTTTTGAATGATTCCTTGGGTTCCTTTCATAACCAAATTTCGTCGGGACTCGACTATAACACTCGTTCTAACTTAATTTTTTTACACCATGACCCGTATTTACCTTTTGATGAGTCGGGATTTGCAATGTTTGATGTAGATGATACGGTAAGGCTTGACCGTTTTATTGCTAAAAAATTCTCTTGGGAGATTCTTCTACAAACAGAAGCCATCATTGCTTTTCATATGGAATCTTTAGGTTTTCCAGGTATCTTCTTAGTGCTTTTAAATAAAGAAGAAAGGGCAAAGTTTTTAGATTCTCATAAACGTATGATCCTGGAGAAACTTCGTCAGGTAATTCCTGCCCTTCATGTCCTTGTAGAAAAAGAAGAAAGAAAACCTGAATTTTTAAAGGATAGTTTGTCTTGGATGATCCGTTCCTTTATGCAAGCCACCTTTGGTGGAAAACGGTCCACTTCGGTTCTTCGTATCCAATGGCCTGAATATCATCCAACACCAGAATGGGAACGTTCCAAAAAGCATTTTATTGATTCCATTCAAACTTATTTAGAAAGCAAAGATCGATTGATTGAAACATCACCTAATTCTATGTTAATAGTAACGGCAAAGGATTTATATCTTTCCGTAATTCAAAAATTACAAGAATTACCTTTTCGCCATGAAATCAAATCGATGAAATTTCCTGATGATGGACAGAATTTCTACCTATACTTTTAAACTAATTTGTTTTTTTCTCTTTTCCATCCAAAGTGTATGGGCCGGCGGTAGCAAAAAAAAAGAAGAAACTTCGGCTCTAAAAAAACAAATTTATAATCTTCACAAAGTAGATGAGGAAACTTCCTCCATTCCCTATTTGGAGCGATATCTTGACCTCAGCCAAAACGAATTGTATTTTAAATTATTATATGCGAAAGCCTTACTCTATAGAAACGATTTGTCGGTTCCTAGACCTGATGAACCAGCTGAAGACAGAATCAATAAAGCAAAACTCATTCAAAAAAATTATAATCTTTCTTCCAAACTTTTCCAAGAGAATGTTTTACATTTAGAAAAAGTACGTCCCAGAGATCCAAACTTAGGAAGATGGTATTATCTTTGGGCTTTTAGTGAATGGTTTTCGGATAACAAAGAAAAGTCGATTAAGCTTTTTCAAAAGGCTGTAAAATTAGATTACCGTTTGACGGAATCATATTATAATATTGCATCCCTTTATGAATCTTTGGGGCAGTGGCAAGATGCCAGTTTGTATTGGCGAAAATTCGAAAAGGCAGAAAAGGAACTGGAAGAAGAAGACTAATGGCAAAAATAGATAAACGATTTCAAATTCTGCTTTCGGAAGAGGAACAGATTTTATTAAAAAATGAAGCAAAAAGGAGGGGCGTTTCGCAAGGAGAGTTAGTTCGTATGGCTCTTAAAAATGAAATTATACAAAAGTCGGAACTTCTGAAAAGACAAGCAGTTGTTGCTCTAGTGGAGTTATTCGATTGAAACTTTATTTGACCTCCTCACTTCTTTTTGCTTTGTTACGTTCCTCGCGGAAAACAAAAATTCAAAACCTTTTGTTTGAATCATTGGATAAACACTATAGATTTTATACTTCAGCCCTATCTATTTTTTTATTATTTCAACTTTTAGGAGAAATAGGGTTTGAGAAAAAAAAACAAATCCTTAGTTATCTTGAAAACCTTACTGATTCTATTTTTGATTTGGATACAGAAGCTGTGAGAACAGAAATTTTTATGTCTGAAACTTGTGATATAGAAATGGCAATTGCATTAAAAGAAGGAATGGATTTGATTTTAGTGGATTTAGAAAGGGAGATTTCCTCCCTTCCTTTACTTTCAGTTCGAAACTTCTTTTGGGAAACTAAATGAAATGGCAGGGGAAAGTGGACTTCTTTGGTCTTTCGAATCCCATTCATTTAAATAACGATTGTATGATGAGATTCTAAAATAATAAGTTAAACCCGGCTGGAATAAAAGTCCTCGTTTTTCTTTTCTGGAAACATCCACTTGGTCAGCAAGTGGTCTAAATTCATCGGAATTCAGTTCCCCTTCTGGAATATAAATATTATTTACCAAAGTTTCTTCCGAAATGCAAAATCTTTTCTTTTGGAATCCACTTTCGTCTTCATTCCCATCAATTTTAGCTAAGTTTCCATTTTTATCTTTTTTAACAAAAACCGAACCTAACATTCGATTGGGCAGTAGGCCATAATGAATCAGATACCCACCACCATTTTGGACTTCCTTTTCGTGGTTAGAGTTCCATAAAAAACAAAGTTGTTTTCCAGGTTCTGAATTTGATTCCAATCGGAACCTTGTAGGAACATCCGGCGGTGTTTGTTCTGTATACTCAAAGGATAAGGCTAATACTTTGGGAACTGAATTACCCATTGGGTCTGGACGAAACCATAATTTCCATTGGTAGTATTTAAATTTGTTTTTGGGAAGGTCACTCTCTAATGATCTGATTCTTGTCCACGGAAGTTGAATGTTGGAATCCACAAACTTTTGGTTAGATCCTCGAAAGTATAGTTCTAACATTGTATCTTTTGGTTGTTCTACATTCCAGTGAACGCGCGTTAAACTTGAGTTGCTATATTTGGTCTCTAAAACGGGGGAAATCGCCGTATTTCCTTCCATAAAACCAATTTTGGTTTCATCATCGTAACGAACTTTTTCAAACTTTGTATATTCAATTTCAGGTTCCCCTTTATGGATATGAAACCCATCCAAGTTACCATAAAACGATTTCCCGAGAACTAGGGGAGTCGAATCATTTTCAGGAAATCCAAATCCTATAGTATCAGCCTGATTATTTTCATATTCAGCCGTTTCGATTCCGTTTTGATACATTGTGTATTTATGACCCAGTGTATCAAAATAAATGGAGATGACTTCCCAGGTTTTTCGTTTGAGTTTCACTGGTGATTCTAAAATGAAACTGGTTGTCCTTCCATCTGATTTTTGGAGAAGGTTATTTACATAGAGAGTTGGTTTACTTTCGTTTAACTCTAGTGAGATGCCATATTTTTTCCCTTTCACAAATACGGTTCTATCTATTATCACTGAACCTGCTCCTTGTTCTCCCAATCGAATGGGTATGGAAATGGTAAAAGGATCAGGGTGGGTTCCAAAAAGAGAATTTCCCGAAACGGAAAGATGGATTTGGTTTCTGCGACCTGAAAAATAGGCAGAACGTTTTCCAAAAAAATAGGATTGGTCATCCGTTAAATAAGAAGAAGAAACGACAGATATCGATTTGGATTTATAAGGAATTCCGGATTCTGTGATTTGTGGTTCGGAACCCTCTCCTTCAAAATCAAAAAAAAGTTCGCCGTGTTTGGGTGTATTTTCTTTAGGTTTAAGAAAGTTTTTTTTGCCTGGCTCTGAATTTTGAACCACACCAAATTTTTTCCAGAGACCAAGATTTACATTCTCTTTTTTGGGGACTTCCCATCCAAAGATTGGTAGACCCCAAATGAAGAATAATACTACGATTGTTCTTCGATGAGTCCCAATCGTTTTTGGTGCCTTCCACCTTCGAATTCTGTTTCTATCCATTTTTTTACGATTCTCTGTGCTAAATCTGTTCCGAGAACCCTTCCCCCTAAAACCAAAACATTGGCGTTGTTATGGCGTTTGGACATTTCCGCCGTAAACTCATCATGGCAAAGGGCCGCTCGAATGCCTTTGAAACGGTTGGCGACAATGGAGGCTCCAATGCCTGTTCCGCATAGGGCGATAAGTCTTGGAACTTCACCAGAAAGAACCTTTCGGCAGGCATCTCCGATGATAGTGGGGTAGTCGACGGACTCTTCGCTCTTAGTACCGTAATCGACAATTTCGTAAGTTTCCTCGAGACTTTTCCTGAGGAATTCTTTGAGAGCAAATCCTCCGTGGTCAGAAGCAATTCCAATTTTTTCTTTCATTCGGCTTTTTCCTTTCGTTGTTTCAGGGCATCTGTATAAGACTTCAAAGATTCTAAGGAAAGAGAGAGTAAAAACTTATCCCTTTCGCGAAGTAAGGTTCCATAATATCCAGTAAAAAGATCTAAATATCTTTTGGATTTTGCTTTTGGATTTTTTTCAGATAGGTATTCGATGGAGAGGTTTGTAATTTCTTCTTTTACTTCTGTATGTGCTTCAAACCATTGTTTGGCGAGATTCACTTCTCCCGGTGTAAATGGGTAAGGTCTAGAATCAGAAAGTAAAATCCTCCACTCATAGGAAAAATACAATTCTTCCTTTTCCTTACCCGCGAGGAGGGAGGCCTTAAAATACTCCCCTAAATCGAGAGATAGTGGGTCATCCTTAGGAAGGTTTTTGGATACTTGATCATAAAAACAGTTTAGGGAATTTAGGCGAAGTTCTGCTGATTCTTTCGCATATTCTTCCATCTTAGTTCGGTCTAAATTGATAAGATTGGGACTAATGGGACCAGCTGGGATTTCTTTTTTTAATGGCAAATAACAATCATTCGCTGCTTCCCATCCCAAGTTCCCTTCAGGAATCCAAAGGGAATGGGCAGAGACGGATCCTACGAAAATAAAAAAGAATAAATGGGATACTTTTGGTAAACTACCCATTTGTTCTTTCAAATTCTTTAATAAAGGAAATCAGTGCATCTACACCTTCTTCCGGCATCGCATTGTAAATACTGGCACGGAATCCACCCACTTCGCGGTATCCTTTGAGTCCAGCAAACCCTTGTTCTTCGGCAAGGGATAAAAATTGAGAATCTAAACTATCGTTATGGCTTCTAAAAACCACATTCATAACAGATCGAAACTCTTCTGGAACCGGTGCATAAAAAAGTTTGGAGGCATCAATGGCATCATACAATTTTTTAGCTTTCCTTTCGTTTGTGGCTTCCATTGCCGCAAGGCCACCCTTCCGTTTTAAGTATTTAAACACGAGTCCTGCAATGTAGATGGAATAAGTAGGAGGTGTGTTGTACAAAGATCCATTTTTTTCCATCAGTGCAAAGTTCATTAGGTTGGGTATGGGATGATCCATACTTGGCAATTTTTCTTTGTCGTAAATGACAAGTGTGAGTCCAGACGGCCCAATGTTTTTTTGTGCTCCCGCAAAGATGACAGAAAAATCTTCAATGGGAAGTTTACGACTAAGAAGTTCACTTGTCATGTCCGCAAAAAGAGGAGTCTTTTGTAACTTAGGAAAAGTTTTATAACGAGTTCCATAAATGGTATTGTTGGAAGTGATATAAACATATTTTGCCCCATCATTTACGACTTCATCGTTGATGGCGGGAAGTTCCATATACTTAGAATCTGCCCCGTTAAAAATGGATTTTACATTCGGGTAAAATTTCTTTGCTTCTTCAAAGGCTTTTTTGGCCCAAACTCCGGTGAGTGCAAAATCAGCAGAGTCTCCCGCTTTTAAATAATTAAAGGGAATGGCAGAAAATTGTAAAGTGGCTCCACCTGGGAAATAGACCACCGCATAACGGGAAGGTAGGTTGAGTAATTCCCTTAGGTCACTGAGTGATTCGTCCAAAATATTTTGGAAAACCGTTCCCCTGTGGCTCATTTCCATAACGGACATACCAGTTCCCTTGTAATTTAGGAACTCACTTTGTGCTTCCTCCATGACTTCTGTGGGCAACATGGCAGGGCCGGCATTAAAATTGAAGACTCTGTGCGTAAATGTAGGCATTCTCCCACAGAATTTTGAAGATCAGGCCCCCGGTAAATAGATTTTTATTCTAAAACTTGCTTTGCAGAATCACAAAGGTTGTTATTCTTGTGGGCATCTTTACCCCAAATTTCGTGAGGAAACAATGAGAATTTCTCGTTCCATCATCATTTGCCTAACTTTTGTCAGTCTTTCTCTGACAGCCCAATCCAAAGCCCCACTCGGTGAGTCCGAAATTAAGGGTTCCAAAAAAATCGAATTCATCAACCGTTCCTTACGTAAGGCCTCGGACGAAATCATCCAGGAAAATACCGAAATCGGACGAAAACTCGCAGAAACCTTGGTCAAAGAAAATACAGCCACAGTGGATGGGGTCAAAATCCAAAGAGTGCTTCCCGGTGCTGATGGAAAACTCGGTGCTGATATCCTTTATCTTTCCGAGTCACAAAGTTTTGACCATGTAAATTCGATTGCTCGGATCATTGCTTCTTATGTGGAAAAATCTTTCCAATACAAGGTGGGGAATGCTGAGACTTTGGCTCAGTACATTCTTTATTACAATGCTACCCACAGAAAAGACTCTAAGTTTTTTACCAAAAAATATACCGAAGGGGTGATCACTGCCACTTCCTCAGACAAATTAGGAATTGATACAGTTTATAAAAATTGGCCGGGAAAAACTCAGATCATCATTCCCATCGAAGGAAATATTTTAAAAGATAGTGGGAAGGATTTAACCACTGATGAATTAGAAAAAGACGTCAACAAAATGGTGAAGGACAAAGAAAAAGATCCTGCCACCAAACAAAAGATGGAAGACGAAGCCAAAAAAATGGACAAGTTGCAAACCGATAAAATCAAAGAAGAAAAAAAGGTTTTGCAAGATAAAAAACAAGAAGTAGCAAACGAACAAAAAGACCTCCAAGATAAAAAAGATGCATTGAAGAAAAAGGAACAAGAAACGGTTGCCAGTCTCAATGAATTAAAAAAAGACCCGGTAAAAAACAAAGCAGAGATCGAAAAGAAAACTGAAGAAGTAAAACAAATCGAACAAGAAAAAAAAGAGACTGAGAAAAAGTCGGAAGCGGTAGAAGCCAAAAAAGAAGAACTCAGTAAAAAAGAAGAACAAATCGCAAAAAAAGAAGAAGCAAGAACCGGAACCACATCAGGCGACACCGCAAAAAAAGATGATACCGTTCAAAAAGTGGAAGCGAAAGTAGAAGAGTTAAAGTCGGAACTGGCACAAACAAAAGACGAACTGAAGAAAAAAGAAGAACAAAGTGATAATGTTGTGAACAACAAAATTCTTTTTATGAAGTTTATCAAATATGATACGGATGGTCATTATTCAAATGAACTTTGGGCGATCGATCCTGCTAAAGACGATGCACTTTTCAAAAGTTCTTATAACAATATTTGTTCTAAGGAATTTAAAGAAATCGCCAACCAAGGTGTTCTTGTTCTTGGTTACGACGGAGAAAAGGTAGAAAACAGAAAACACAAACTAGTGTTACTAGATCCTGACAAACTCGGTGTGAAAAAAACAAGTGAGTCAGCAGATATTTTCTGGAGAACACCAATGATCAATCGCGAAGATAAAATCTACGTGATCGAAAAGGTAAAAGACAAATACCATGTATCTCGTTTTAAATCAGACTTAACTTTTGAGAAAAGAACGGAAGAACCAGTGGAAGAAAATTCAGAACTTACTTTTTTTGGGGACAAAATTTACGTTACCGGCAAACCAAAAGAAGGTGATAAAACTACAATCAAGGTATTTAAAAAAGAAGATTTAAGCCTACTCAAAACCATCGCTCCGTAAGGAGGGTGGTTCCCTAGTTATTGAAATACATAACAAAAACCATATAGTTATTTTCGCTTGTGCGTCTTTTTACAGACATCGCAAGCGAAATGTTCTATCCTGTAATCCCCCATCTATTTAAAGTCCATCGGCTATTCTGTTCTCTTTATTGGAATTTTGGAAGGGATCACAAAAATCTGCGAAAAACAGGCATAAGATTAGGAGATAGTTTTCCTAAAAATAACTTGCTTTTTTAATACATTGAACATTTGTTTGACTATGAAAAAATTTTCCAATTTATTAGTGTTTGTTGGTGTAGGTTTATTAGTTTCTTGTGCAACATTTCGTGAAGGAAATGTAAGTTATCAAAAAATTGAACCATTGGCTGGAGCAAAAAAAAGTATCTCCTTTGTTGTGACGGGACAAGTAAAATTGAATTCTAATGAACCGGTTCCACAGAACGCAAATGCACTTGGGAGTTGGGCCAATGTAGTAAAAGAAGAATTCACGACATCTTCATTGTTTTCTGAAGTAAAAAATAATGAAAAGTCTGCTGATCTGTTTGTAGATATCAACATTCAAACCAATGGTCGATATAGCCAAGGTCTTTCTATGCTTACTGGTTTTACTTTGTATTTATTTCCTTCCTCAGCCACTGACGAATTTGTGGTAGAAGCAACCTTTAAGAATAAAAGTGGAAAGGAAATTGCAAAAATTCAAAAAAGGGATTCTTTGTCCACATGGAGTCACCTAACTATGATTTTTGTTTACCCATTTAAATCTTTGTCAGATGAAGTTTACAAATGCCAAAAAGATTTGATTAACGCAGTATTAGTAGAAGCTAATGCTAAAAATGTTTTGAAATAGTCGCTCATTATTCAAAAATGAAGTAGCAAATTCCATCCATATCGTTTTATATTTGTGAGAGATATGGATGGTTAAATTTCTAACTTTAAATTTTGAAATCTTAATCTTTTAAATATTCAATTCTTTCACGAATGGATTCGTTAGAAGGATTTTTCTTCGCTAAATCTTCCAATAGTTTCACGGCTTGTGTTTTTTTACCCATAATGTCCCAAAGATCAGAAAGTTCTAAGGCAGGTCTTGGATCACTCGGAGATTTTGAGAGAAGTCCCAAGTAAATTTCTTCGGCTTTCTCTAAGTCACCAATTAGCCGTAATGCGGCTGCTTTTCCAAGAAGGGCAAAGTAGTCATCCCCACTGGCAAGGATTTTATTAAAACATTCTAATGCTTTGTCATAATTACCAAGCCCTCTGAGGGAATCGGCATATCGATTGATGATGAGTTTGTTTTCGGGATCAGATTCGAGAATTTTTTCCCAATAAGTGATGGCAGTTTTAAAATCTTTTTTACCACGATAGGATTCGGCAAGGCCATAGAGGGCAAAGAAGTTTTTGGGATCCAGTTCTTTGGCTCGGTCGTAGTAAAGAATTGCTTTATCAAAATCTTTTATTTTGCGGTAACTATTCCCAATCTCTGTTAGGATTTTGATATTGTTTGGTTGGCTTGAAAGTAATTTTTCCCACCATTGTATGGCATCCACATACCTTTGGCATGCAAAGTATAAATGACCAAGTCCTACGATTACATACTGATCGTTTGGATTGATTTGAAGTGCTTCCATATAATACACTTCGGATTCTTTAAAGTTTTTTAATTTTCTATGGGCATCAGCAACACGAGAAAGGATACTTGCATCTGTGATTGTTATATGATGAAATTCTTCTGCTACCTCAATGATTCGTTTGAGGCTATTTAAATCTCTATAAGCATTCATAAGTCCCATTAGGGAAAACTTATTGGTTGTATCACCGCTCAAACATTTGCGATAATATTGGATGGCTTGTTCTGGTTGTTTTGTTTTCGCGTAATAGTCACCGAGACCAACAAGGCCGTATGTATTTGCTGGATCTTCATCCAGTAATATGTCTAATCGTTCCTTCGCTTCCTTAAAACGACCCTGATCCAGAAAACGATAAGCCTCTTTTGCGAGAGATTTTATTTTTGTGAATTTTTCATCTTCATGTGGCTTTTCGGTATCTGTATTTTCCATATCCCTGTCCAATTTTCAGCATTCTTTTTTAGACAGTAAAAATCGACTCAAAAACGTGAGAACATTGACAACAGGCTCTTTTTTGAAGAAATGACAATGAGGGGGAAGGTATGTCATCTACAACCGAAGCAATTACTGGTGGCCGATTGATGGTCGAACTATTGGAAGAAGCGGGTGTGGAGATCGTCTTTGGATACCCTGGTGGTGCCATCCTCCCATTCTACGACGAACTCTATCATAGCAAAAAAATCAAACACATCCTTGTGCGCCACGAACAAGGTGCTATCCATATGGCTGAAGGTTATGCCAGGTCCACGGGAAAGTTAGGTGTTTGTATTGCCACTTCCGGCCCAGGAGCTACGAATTTAATCACAGGCCTTACTGATGCTAAATTAGATTCTATTCCCATCCTTGCCATCACGGGCCAAGTTTCCACAGATGCCATTGGAACCGATGCTTTCCAAGAAGCAGATATTTTTGGAATTACCATACCGATTACTAAATACAACGCACTGATCAAAAAGGCAGATGATCTTTCTCGCCATTTTGAAGAAGCCATCAAGATAGCGATGGGTGGCAGACCTGGCCCTGTGCTTTTGGATTTTCCCAAAGATGTTCAATTAGAAAAAACAACTGTCAGAAAAGCATCCTCCTTAAAAATTGCTCCCCATCATTATGAAAGACCAAAAGTAAAAGGGGATCCGCAAGAATTTGCAGAAGCTTTGAACCAGGCCAAACGCCCGTTACTCTATGTAGGTGGTGGTGCTATCAATTCCTTTGCTTCAGCAGAAATCAAAGCTTTGGCAGAAAAAGCCAATGCTCCCGTAACAACTACACTTATGGGACTTGGTGCTTTTCCTGGAACTCATCCCTTATCTGTAGGAATGCTTGGAATGCACGGTACTGCTTATGCTAACAAAGCCGTGTTAGAATGTGATTATATTTTAAATTTAGGTGCCAGGTTTGATGACCGAGTTGCCAAATACCAAGATTTTGCTCCGAATGCCGTTCGCGCGCACGTAGACATTGATGCTGCCGAGTTTAACAAACGAATCAATGTAGATCATATCCTTCATGGAGACTTAAAGGATGCCATTCGTGAAATCCTTCCTTTTGTGAAAGGGGGAGACCGTACTTCATGGATTGAAAATATTCAGAACTTAAAGAAAAATCATCCTCTCGATTTTGATAACAGTGGTGATAGTATCAAACCACAAGATTTTTTACAAAGAGTGTATGCGAAAACTAAGGGTGAGGCCATTGTTTCTACTGATGTAGGGCAACACCAAATGTGGGCAGCACAGTACTATTTATTTGATAAACCAAATACTTGGTTAACCTCCGGAGGACTAGGGACTATGGGTTATGGGCTTCCTGCGGCCATTGGTGCAAAGTTTGGAAACCCTGATAAAACTGTTATTTGTGTTACGGGAGATGGTTCCATTCAAATGTGTATTCAGGAACTGGCAACGATCGCACAATCTCAGTTAGGTGTGAAAATATTACTATTTAATAATAACTTCCTCGGTATGGTTCGTCAATGGCAGGAACTATTTTATGAAGAGAGATTCAGTGAGTCACAATGGACATACAATCCAAACTTTGTTAAACTTGCTGATGCTTATGGAATTCCTGCCATGAGAATCGAACACAAATCCGAAATCGAGAAAGGTGTGGAATTTTTCTTAAAAGATAATGGATCAGCTCTCATTGAAGTTATGATCCCTGCCGAAGAAAAAGTGTTCCCAATGATACCTGCAGGAAAGTCACAACAAGATCTTATCGAATTTAAAGACTTGGGGAAATTGAAAAAATGAAACACACTCTAAGTATTTTAGTAAATAACCATCCAGGGGTCATGAGTCATGTATCTGGACTTTTTACTCGTCGCGGATACAATATTGATTCAATTGCCGTAGGTGTGACAGACAATGCGGATGTATCTTCCATGACAATTGTATTGAATGGAGATGATTTTATCGTGGGTCAGGTAAAAAACCAACTCCTCAAACTTCCCGATGTTTTACGAGTACAAGATATGGCTTATGCAAGTTCTGTACAAAGGGAACTGGTGCTCATTTCCTTTTCGATTACCGAAGTGAACCGAAGTGAAGCCCTTACCATTTGTAATGGATTTGATGTTAAAATTTTAGAAATGACAGAAGATTCACTTCTCATTGAATTTTCTGGAAATTCTAGACAGGTGAGTAATATCATCTCGGTTCTGAAACCATTTGGAATCCGCGAAATTTCTCGTACGGGGCAAATTGCGATAGCTTATCGCAACCAAAACGCCGTTTAGAATCAACTTGACAGGGTTCTAATTTTCAGAGAATATTGGGGCGTTAAAGTGAGTGCCACAAAGCCCCATGATTCGTAAAATTATTACCTTCACACTTGTCCTCCTAACTTCCGTTATCTATTCTGAATCCGAAAGATCCAAGGTTTCTCTCCAAAGGGGACCCGGCTCCGATGTATTGTATTTCGATTTTGGAGAAACTGCACCCAGTTCTTATCATGGTGTAGAAAGACTCCAGGAACCTAAATTAGAAGATTTGCATTTAGGTTTTTTAGAACCCACTCCTGGGTATTACCAAGGTCCAGACGGGGGCGAAGTATACCAATGGGCCAAAAATCATTACCAATGGAAACGTGCGGATGGAAGTGTCTATACGGAATGGGCGAATGGAACTTTTAAATTAGATTTTCCTACGGGCACAGGTTTTGTATCTGCACCTTCATCATGTAATGGATGTTTACCGACAATCATCTGGAATTATCCTGATTTAACGAAAGTCACTAAATATTGGATGGCACATCGAAAAGAATATGACTATATCCGCCAAAAACCAATTTCCTTCGAAAACTATCTTCTTGTCAGTGAAACTAAATTTGGAAAACCAAGGTTAGAATTCGGAAACTATGTATTTTACGGATCTGAAAAATGGTCCGAGTATTTACGTGTGTTTGGTGATAATTTCAAAATGAAACCTTTTCTATCTTTTTTGAAGTCAGAGTTTCAATTGGAAAACAGAGGAAAAATCCCTGTTTTGTTATTCGACAAATATGAAGAAATTAAGGATTATATTGGTGCTGATATTCCCGGAGGCTCCGAAGAGGGAGGGTTTGGCAGTAGGGATTCCATTACTTTATGTTGTGGGGAAAAAATGCCACAACCCACTGGGGTTTTGGAGTTTGATTCCGATGCACTTAGACGCATTCATTTTGGGACTTTTTACCATGAAGCAGTCCACAACTTAGAACAAGTATCATGTTTAAAAATCCAAACAGAAACTGGCAAATTTCCACAAACCGATATTTTAGATCCTTGGTTTGAAGAGGGTCTAGCTAATTATGTGGAGGCAAAATTTTACGAACGAAAACAATTCCATATTTATAATGATGCAGAAAAGTTAATTCGAGAAAACAAAGTTCCGAAATCCTTCAAATTATTATTAGATGCTAAATATAAGGATTTACTTCCTTATTCCATTGGGCCGCTTCTTATCAAACATATCCATGAAACCTATGGAAAAGAGGCTATCATTTCCTACCAAAAAGATACATGTATTGGAGTATCACCCCTCCTAGCTTTACAAAATGCAACGGGAGTTTCTCCCGATAAAATTCTGAAAGATAGTTTGTCTTCCTTTGAAAAAGACAAGGATACAATCCTTAGGAATGGCAAAAAATTGCAGTTAGCCGGGTTTTCTACCATGAACTCAAAATTTCCTAATGAATATAAAAACTTTTTAGATAAAGGATTTAGTTTACCTGAATCGGCAATGGATATTAAATCTTATACAGACATACCTAGTTTACAAAAAATCTTTCCGGCCAACGTAGAAATATATTCAGGTAAATTAGAAGGAGATTTTCTCGGTCCAAATTCCAGTTATTTTTATCTTTGGAAAAAAGGAAATTACCGTTGGTATGGAGATTCCTTTGAAGCAAATGTGTTTCCCGGTAACCAAATTCTTTTTAGGGGTTCTAATTTTACGCTGATTGAATGGGAAGATGGGAAAAAACAATATATATCACCGAAGGGAGATTCGGTGATATTTTTTAATTTGGAGTCAAAATCCTATTTGGACATTAATGGTAAACAGGTCACTCCTTAGTGACCTTCTAACCAACGTTCGGCTTCTAGAGCTGCCATACAACCGCTTCCAGCTGCCGTAATGGCTTGTCGGTACACTTTGTCCTGCACATCCCCTGCAGCGAACACACCTTCCACATTGGTTTGAGTGGTTCCCGGTTTTGTGAGGATATAACCTGTTTCATCCAATTCCAATTGTCCTTTAAATACTTCTGTATTAGGAACATGGCCAATCGCATAAAACAATCCACCCACTTCTAAATCCTTTTTGGATTTGTCTTTGGTACTTTCGAGGACAATGGAGGTAAGTCCACCTGCACCACCTTTTGCTTCTACCACAGTTTGGTTCCAAAGGATTTCAATTTTTGGATGTTCCATCGCTCGTTTTTGCATGATTTGGGAAGCACGGAGTTGGTCACGACGCACCACTAAGTACACTTTGGACGCAAACTTCGTGAGATGGTTTGCTTCCTCTACTGCGGAGTCTCCACCACCCACAACCGCAAGTGCTTTGTTGCGGTAAATGGGGAGGGCACCATCGCAAACCGCACAAGCAGAAATTCCCCTTTGCCAGTAGGTTTCTTCCCCTGGGACAAACATTCTTTTCGCAGTGGCGCCAGTAGCAATGATTACAGATTCGGCTTTGATTTCTTCGTCGTCAGACCAAATGGTAAAAGGGCGTTTGGAAAAATCCACTTTAGTGATGGTTTGGGTGTGGATGGTCGTTCCGTATTTTGTCGACTGCTCCCTGAAAAGTTGGGTGAGTTTGGTTCCATCAATTCCCTCTGGGAAACCGGGAAAGTTTTCCACTTCCGTTGTGGTGGTAAGTTGTCCACCTGCGGCCACTCCGCCTGCCATAAATCCTTCATACATCACCGGGTTTAGATTGGCTCTTGCTGCGTAAATCGCTGCTGTATGTCCTGCGGGACCGGATCCGATGATGACAACTTTATGGTTCATAATTTCTCCTATTCTGTATCTTGTTCTTTATTGTTTAGACGGGAATTCCAGGTTTCCTGTCTATTTTGTTTCGCAAGCCCGGACCCACGGCGCATAGTAGGGATCCCCTGCGAGAGGGCTTTTTTCTAAGGTCAGTAAATAATCCTTCTGTTTGAACCCTCTGGTAAGGCAAAGGTAAGTTGTTTCGAAAAATTCCAAAGTTTCTTTTTTTCCTTGGAATCGAATTTCTTCCAAAATTTCCAATGCCTCTTTTTCGTATCCTGTGGTAAGATAAAGGCGAAAGAGTTCCCTTTGTACTTCTGTATCATCTTTTTTTTGTTTGTGGTACTTTTCCAAATAAAAAATGGCTGTGGCAATGGATTGGTTACTTTCTGCAAGTAGGAGTCCCATTCGTTTTAGAACTGGATCGTAATCAGGGTTCTCACGAAGGGAAAGTTCGTAATAATAGAGGGCTTTTGTTTTTTCTCCAGCCATTTCCCATTTTTTACCCTCTTCGAAAAGGGATCTTTCTTTTCGGCCGCAATTAACGACTAACAGACTGGCAAACGTGAGTAAAAAAATTAGGGAGTTTCTATGAACCACATCTCCTTTTTTCCTGACATAGCCATTTGTGGCAAAAAAAATAATAAGTCTCTTTAAGCTTTTTGTCCGACTCTTTAAGTAACATAAGAGAGTAAAGATGGGTTCCAAATTGCCAGTTTCTCAAAATCAGCTTTTACAAACATTTCAAGAATACTTGTCCGTAGAAAAAGGACTGAGCGATAATTCGATATATTCTTACGGATATGATCTCAATAAGTTTGCGATCTTCTTGGAAAAGGAACATATCAACTTCTTAGAAGTAAAAGCAAACGACATTATGCGTTTTCTCGAAGAAGAAAGAGAACGCAAAATCTCAGCAAAAACACTGGCTCGAGAAGTGGTTGCCATCAGACAGTTTTATAAGTATCTTCGAGATGAAAAAAGGTTAGATTCCAATCCTACCGAAAAAATCGAAACTCCTGAAGTTGCAAGAACCATCCCCGATTATTTAACTCAAGCCGAAATTGATGAACTCTTTCGTAATATCAAAGAGGACAATTTGTACGAACTTCGTGACAAATGTATCTTTGAACTTTTATATTCTTCTGGGCTTCGTATCTCGGAAGCATGTAACTTAAAAATGACTGATATTGATATGGAAAATATGACAATCACTGTAGAAGGAAAAGGGGGACGCCAACGTCTAGTTCCTTTTGGTGAAAAGTCCTTGGATATTTTGAAAAAATATCTAAGTGAAAGTCGCACAGAAATTTTGAAAAAAAGAACGTGTGAGTTTGTATTTGTTTCCAAAAAAGGATCGTATATCAACCGTAAGTCGGTATGGCGTCTTTTAAACCATTATATCAAACGCACTAAAATTAAGAAAAAAGTAACTCCACACACACTTCGCCACTCTTTTGCTACCCACCTTCTTGAGAACCATGCAGATCTCAAATCGGTTCAGGAACTTTTGGGCCATATCGATATTTCGACGACTCAAATTTACACTCATATGGCAAATAAAACTCTGAAGGAAGTTCATAAGAAATTCCATCCGAGAGGATAATGTCGAACCAAAATAAACCCACGGACTACAGTAAAGTAGTCCGTATCCAAATCCCCTCAAACCCTCGTTTTGTATCTCACACTCGTAACTATTTTTTTAATCTTTGTTTAGAACATGGATTTTCACTTTTTGATTCACTTGATCTGAAACTCGTGATCGGTGAAGCCATTGTGAATATCATTCGTCATGCCTATTCTGGTAACACTGGAAAACCGATTTTTATTGAATTTCAATTTGATAAAGACCGCGTGGAAATTCGTTTGAGAGATTATGGAAAAAAAGTGGAACCGGGCGAACTTCGTAGTTTTGATCTTAGCGACTACAGGGAACATGGGATTGGACTTTTTATGATCAAAGAACTCACCGACTATTATTTTCTCGACCAATCATTTGAAGTAGGGAACCAAATGGTTCTCATCAAAAGAAAGTAACCTCCATTTTTCTCGACAACACTCACCATTTTGGAATTTTATCCTTATGGAAACAATTCACGCAACTACCATCCTTTCTGTTCGTAAAAACGGTAAAATCGCCGTAGGGGGAGATGGTCAGGTATCGATGGGAAATACCGTGATGAAACATACCGCTAAAAAAGTCAGAAGACTTTACAACGGTAAGGTGATTGCCGGATTTGCAGGAAGTGCTGCCGATGCATTTACACTCTTTGAACTCTTTGAAAAAAAATTAATTGAACATGGTGGTTCTGTGTCTCGGGCAGCGGTGGAACTGGCTCGTGAGTGGAGGATGGACCGGATGTTACGTAGGCTTGAGGCACTTCTCATTGTCTGTGATGCCAATGAATCTTTTTTAATTTCCGGAACGGGAGATGTGATTTCACCCGATGACGGTGTTCTTGCGATTGGTTCTGGTGGGAATTTTGCTCTTTCGGCCGCAAGAGCTCTTGTACAAAATACGGATATGGATCCGAAAGATATCATTACAAAAGCAATGGGGATCACAGCTGATATTTGTATATACACTAACCATAATTTGGTGATTGAGGAATTATAAAATGACATACCCTACTATAATCGCAGAAGTTGCCGGATCACAAAATCCAGCAGAGGAATTGACCCCTCGTCAAATTGTAGAAAAATTGGATGAACATATCATTGGACAAACCAAAGCTAAACGGGCAGTGGCAGTGGCTCTACGGAATCGTTCTAGACGTCGTAAACTCGACGAATCTCTAAGAGAAGAAATTTATCCTAAAAATATCATTATGATTGGACCCACAGGTGTGGGAAAAACGGAAATTGCACGTCGACTGTCAAAGTTATGTGGTGCTCCTTTTTTGAAAGTAGAAGCCACAAAATATACAGAAGTCGGATACGTTGGTCGCGATGTAGAATCTATGATTCGTGATTTAGCGATGGGTGCTTTAAATTTGGTAAAAGCCGAATTTCGAGACCGAGTCAAAGACAAGGCAGCAGAAAAAGCTGAAGAGATTGTTCTCGATGCCATCTTACCTCCCATCTTCCATAAAAAAGAAGAAGACCTAAATCCAGAGGAAAAAGAAAGACAAACAAGTTATAAAGAATCCAGAGAAAAGTTTAGAGAAAAACTTCGCAAAGGGATTTTGAATGATAGGGAAATCGAAATCGATATTCCTAAACCTTCGGCACCAACGGGAATGCCCATGTTGCAAGTGTTTGGTGCTGGGAATATGGAAGATATGGACAACCAATTACAAAGTTTACTTGGTGATTTGATGCCCAAAAAATCGGGGAAACGAAAAGTAAAGGTAATTGACGCAGGGAAACTTCTCACCGAATCGGAGGCAGAAAAACTGATAGATGCCGACAAAATCCAATCGGAAGCCGTTAGGCGTGTGGAAGAGATGGGAATTATCTTTTTGGATGAAATTGATAAAATTGCAGGTAGGGAAGGTAGGCAAGGGGCCGACGTATCGCGGGAAGGAGTCCAAAGAGACTTACTTCCGATTGTCGAAGGATCGACAGTGAATACAAAAATTGGTCCAATTAAAACCGATCATATTCTTTTTATTGCAGCAGGTGCTTTTCATATGACAAAACCATCGGACCTGATCCCGGAACTCCAAGGAAGGTTTCCGATTCGCGTGGAACTGGAAACATTAACAGAATCTGATTTTATTAAAATCCTTACCACTCCTAAGTCTTCTCTCACCAAACAATATGAAGCCCTTCTTGCGACTGAAGGTGTAAAGATAAACTACACTACAGATGGAATTGCTGAGATTGCCAAGTTAGCGTTTCAGATGAATGAAAAAAATGAAAACATTGGGGCAAGAAGACTCAATACCATCATGGAAAAACTTTTGGAAGATACAAGTTTTGATGCACCTGACTTGCCTCCAGACCAAAAAGAAGTTGTTGTTAACGAAGGTTATGTGTCATCCAAACTAAAAGGAATCATCGAAGATAAGGACTTGAGCAGGTTCATTCTCTAACAGAATTTTATAATCAGGTAGAAGAAAGTTCTACCTGATTATTTCTATCAATTCCTAAAGAACTAATTCCACTCGTTCGAAACCGCGAAGGGAATTCCCGACAAGGATATCGTCTGCATCTATCAAATCCGATTGAAAAAGTTCGGTTTCTTTGACCCACCCCTTTCGGAGAAGTGCTTCTCGGAACACACCGGGTAGGCCTCCGGTTTCGAGCGTTGGAGTAAACCAAAACTTTCCTTTTTTCAAAAATAGATTTCGAATGTTGGTTTCTAAGATCCGCCCATCTCGATCAAACAAAATACAATCATCAATGGATTTGGTTTTGCATTCTTCTAACATCTTTTGATAAAAAGATCTGTTTGTTGTTTTGTGGTATAAAAATAAATCGTTAGAATCTACGGGCTGACTCGCAAGTCCAAGTCGGATTCTCGGACGAATTATAGGTTTTGTGAGTGGAAAAGTTTCTAATCGAAATTCTCCCCTTTCATTTAGTAATAACCGTAGTCGGAAAACACCTTCGTCTTTGGAAGAATGGTTATGTTTTTTTAAACAGGCTTCGGCATTTTGTTTTGAAAAGGGATAACCAAAACGATTTGCCGTTTCTTCCATTCGCTCCAAGTGGAGTTCTTTTAAAAAATAATGCCCAAAACCGAATCGTATCGTTTCTAAAATTTCAAAAGAGGGAATGTTGGGATTTGTTATAAACCTTAGTTTGGATAGGCATTCCTTGTATTCTGCCTCGGATTCGGAGAGAACTGTGATCCCACTTCCCACTCCATAGTTTCCTTTCCAAAGATTGTTTTCTTTTTTTAAATGTAAGGTTCGAATCGTAACATTGGAGCAAATCCTTGGCACACTATCTAACATTTCTGAGACGAAGATGGATCCTGTATACAATCCTCTATTTGTGTTTTCTAGTTCTCGTAAAAGTTCAAAAGACCTTTTTTTAGGAGCTCCAATCACTGACCCAGAAGGAAAAAGAGCCTTTAGCACGGGATACCAGGAAAACGGATTTTTTAATTTGGCTTCTACTTTGGATACCATCTGCCAAACCGTTTCTAGACCTTTGATTAAAAAAAGATCCGTAACTTCCACTGTTCCTTGTTTGGCGATTCTACCTAAATCATTCCGATATAAATCCGTAATCATTACATTTTCGGCTCTTTCTTTGTCAGAAGATTGGAGCTGTGATTTATATTCTTTATCTTGTTTGGATGTAAAACCTCGAAGGATTGTTCCTTTCATAGGTTCTGTTTTTATTTTATCGCCATTCACTTCAAAAAATAGTTCTGGTGATAAAGACAGAGTCCTTGTATTTGAAAAAGGATAATAAACAGAGTATTTGGTTTTTTGTTTGGCTTTTAAAGATTGGTAGTATAAAAACAAATCCCCTTCGAACGAAAGGGAAACTGGAAAACATAAATTCAATTCATAACTTTCACCAAGTAAAAGTGCTTCTCTTGTTTTTTTAAATCGTTCCTCGTAGGTTTCTTTTTCCCATAAGACAGAAATATTTGGTAATTCAATTGTTTCAAAGGTAAGTGGTGATGGATTTGAATATTTAATTCTTTTTTTTTGTTTGTAAATGGAATATTGGAGGAGAGGAGTCCCTTCTGCGAGCGAAGAATGTTTTAGATCCAGTCCTTCGATAAAAAAATATCCAAGTTCGAAAAATAGGGCACCACAAGGATAAAATTCTTTCTCTAGATAGGCATCTAACTTAGATAAGTTTGTCTTAATGGTTTCTGCGACTGGTTCTTTTTCTTTATAGAGGATTTCTATTTCCTCATGTAAGTCAAAATACCAATCGCAAATGGTAAAACCTGGTTCTGTCCGAGAGTCTTCAAAGAGAAGGCCACCAATATTTCGGTATTCTTTCTCAAAAGACTCCCAAGTAAATTCTGAAACCTGTATCAAAACTCCATCTTTTGGAGAGCCTCTAACGGATAGTTGAGGTAAACCGTAGTTGTTTTTTTACTTGTTTGGATATCAAAACATTCTAATGGATCAAGTCCTAAGTTATAAAAACCTTCATCAATCATTGCAATTCCGAACCCTGCGCTTTCTTTTTCATCCAAAAAGTCAGGCCTAAAAAATTCAGCAGAATTTCCTTGTTTGGCAAGTTCGGCATGTCTTTCTCTACTTTTGCGAATGCGGTTTAAATCCATTCCCATAATGGGGGAATCATTCCTAATTCGAATGTAAACTGATGTTGGTCTGATTTCAATTTTCATTGAAATTTTAAGATCATATTTTTTTATCTTTTCTCTAACAATTGTTAAGAATTCTTTTTCGTCTATAGAGAGGTTGTGTTTTTTTGATCTTTTTTTATCCGATAAAGTTAGAATTTTTTGAACCACTTTTTTGATTTTATCTGGTACAATGTAACGTTGCATTGCATCCCTAAGTGGTTCCGTTTCTAAAATGATGTCGAGTAACTCTTCTGCTTCTTCTTCTGGAGTTTGTCCCTGTGCTGTGAGTTTATTCAAAAGTTCGTCTTGAAATATCACAAAACGTGTGTTTGCTTTTACAGCATTTAAGAGGGCTTCCATTAGACCGCTAAACAAATGAAATGAAGTAAGAGGATTTGCACCTACTCGGTTTAAGATTCCTTGAACGACTTCATTGACGATATCTCGTGTTGACTTGGTCAGACCTTTTAGTTCAAAATGGAAGTAGTCCTTTTGAATCAACTCGTCCAAGTTTTCGATGATTTCAGTGCCTTTATATTTGATTTTCTCGTTTCCCATTGAGGTTTGCTAAACTTTTATGTTAAAAAAACGGGAAAACAGGGTTTTGTAAACCAGTTTTCAATTCCGTGACAAAGGATTGTGTCCATGAAAGAATTCCTTTTAAAAACTCCTGATTTGGGTGATACAGAAAAGATCGAATTAGTTCGATGGCTCCGAAAGGTAGGTGATTCTGTATCTCAAGGGGACGAAATGATCGAACTTGTTACCGACAAAGCCGCTTTTCCCGTCGAATCACCCTATTCAGGAATCCTAAAAAAAATCATTATGGAAGAAGGATCGGTGGTGAAAAAAGGAGATATCCTCGGAATCATGGATATTAACGAATGAAAATCCTCCATATTTCCGACTTACATTTCCCAAAGAAACTCTCATTGTTTTCTCTTCGTGGAAAAGCTATTGTCGGATACCTCAGCTACAGGTTGAGAAGGAAATCTAAACATCCACTTGTACTAATTTCTGCTATGGTAGAAGCTATTAGCAAATTAGAATATGATGCACTCATCATTTCTGGTGATTTGACAAATGTTTCTCACCCTGGTGAGTTTCAAAATGCAAAAGAAATTTTAAGTCCACTGCTTACTGACAAAACGTTTTTAATCCCTGGAAATCATGATCGTTATCACAAACTTGCAGTTGGACCAAACCCGCTATTTGAAAAAACATTTAGTGAGTGGATGGGGAAATCTTTAGACCCAAATCTTTACATTCGATCTAAAAAAATCGGCGGAAAACTATTTATCGGTTGGGATTCAAATTATGCAATTCCACGGATCACTGCCAATGGTTATGTTTCTCCCGAAATCATCGATAAAACTCTTAGTTTAGTAACAGAACCTTATGTTCTTGTATGCCACCATCCACTTTGGAATCCCAAAACGGAAATTGAATCCAAAACACACCAAATGACTAACAGATCTGAGGTGGTTGAAAAATTAAAAACCAATCCTCCTGAGTTGTATTTACATGGACATACACATACCAATTGGGTGAAACTCCCTGGGGCTCGGACAACATTTCCCATTGTGAATTCTGCATCCAGTACAAGACTCTCTGATAGGAACCATGAATGTGGATTTCACTTAATTGAGATAGAGAAATCTACAAAGTATCGTCGTTTTATTTATTCCGAAGACAAATTCATTGAGACCAATCCGATTTTTTACGAAGAATCGGAAGGGGTCATCTAAAAGGACAAACTATGGCTAATTCAAAAATCGACTTAACAACGATCCAAAGACAACTCATGCAAGTAAAACACCCTGAGTTAAAAAAAGACATCGTAAGTTTGGGAATGGTTGCATCTGTAACGCCTACAGATGATGGAATCGAAATTTTAATCAAAACACCAAACGCGGATAGACGATTACAAATCGGATTGGAAGCACAAACAAGACAGCTTATTTCCAAAATCGAAGGTGCAGGAAAGGTCAAAATCAAATTTGAAATAGACCAAAACCTAAAGATGGAAGATGGAAATCACATCATCGGTGTTAAAAAAGTGATAGCTGTTGGATCTGGAAAAGGTGGGGTTGGAAAATCGACAGTCACTGCAAACCTTGCCTCTACCCTTGCACGTAACGGTAAGAAGGTGGGAATTCTTGATGCAGATATCTATGGACCTTCCCTTGGAAAGATGTTTGGGATCAATGGTCGGGTTGCATTAAAATCCGAAGAAGATAAAATTTACCCCATTGAAAAACATGGAATCAAACTGATTTCTTTTTCCTTTCTTGTTACGGAAGACCAACCAGTCGTTTGGCGTGGACCCATGCTTGGAAAAGCCATTGAACAGTTCTTATACGATGTTGTCTGGGGAGAGTTGGATTATTTATTTATTGACTTACCTCCTGGAACAGGAGATGTCCA
This sequence comes from Leptospira montravelensis, assembly GCF_004770045.1. NCBI lineage: Bacteria > Pseudomonadati > Spirochaetota > Leptospiria > Leptospirales > Leptospiraceae > Leptospira > Leptospira montravelensis. The sequence continues at coordinate 112,195 of NZ_RQFO01000014.1, read as the reverse complement.
ACTGTCACTTGCCCAACTCATTGATTTGGATGGGGCGGTGATTGTAACAACTCCCCAAGAAGTGGCAGTCCTTGATGCAGGGCGTGCTGCTGCCATGTTTAAACAAGTAAAAGTCCCAATCCTCGGAATTGTGGAAAACATGTCTGGTTTTGCTTGCCCTAAATGTGGTCATGTAACAGATGTTTTCTCCAAAGGGGGAGGGGAAAAACTTTCGAAACAAGTGGGAGTTCCCGAACTTGGCTCTGTTCCTTTGACCCTGGATGTTATGAGTTCCGGAGAATCAGGAAAACCAGCCCTACTTGACACAAAGGATTCCCATTTGCAACAGGCGTATTTCCGCATTGCAAAAAATTTGGAAGACCAAATTGCTCAGTGGGAAGATTAAAAATCACTTGTTTCTTCTTCCGTCTTTCTTAGTCTAAAGGATATACTATGAATTTTGAACGCGGTTCCAAACCAAACCCTACAGGTAACTTAATCGCATACTGCCATGTATTCGGTGAAAACCCGATTGCACCAGGCGGTAAAATCATAGCATCAAATGTGGTAGTAAGTTTCCTAAAAATAGGAGACAACTACCCGGTGGTTACCTTCCCGCCAGTGGCTCTTCCCTCTAAAGAGGAGCTCATGAAAATCCTCTCTGACAATATTCATTTGTATGATGTAGTACAACTCCCAGATTTTCAAATGCCAGAGAACAAAGATTCTGCTAACCAATACATCCAAGAGAGAATGGAACAGTTCAACTCAATGGTAATGCGTTATGTGGAGTTCTGTAAGGCCAAAGAAAAGAAAACGCAAACTACAAGTCTTACGGAACATCTAGAGCAGGTGAGTGAACCTTTGGAAACATTGGCAAGTCTTTCCTTAGAATTTCGAAATACATCGGGAATAGCTAGGGAAGCTACTTGGCTTAAAATGGAAAGGATCGTAGACTACTTCCATAACAACCATCCTACTCTTGATATTGATAATTTTAAAAAAGCTCTCACTGTTCCTGGAAAAATGGGTGATGAACTCATTGGACTGTACATACAAAAGTTCAATGCGATTCAAATTGAAAATTATGAGACGGCTTCTGATTTACGAAGACGCATTTTAGAAATTGAATCATCTACTCATTGATCTTTAGGAAAAAAATTTCTTGACCAATTCTATCTAAACTCTATTCTCAAATGCCCTTAACCTTTCCCGTTTCTGTCGAAAAGAATTTATCGCTTCAGAAACGGATGGAAGTACTAGGAATTACAGAAGCGGATCTAAAGGAACGTTTTGTGAAGTCTGGTGGTAAAGGCGGACAAAACGTAAATAAGGTTTCTACTGCTGTGCATTTGGTTCACACTCCTTCTGGGAAACAAATCAAATGCTCCGTTTATAGAACCCAAGGTCTTAATCGTTATAAAGCGAGAGATTTGTTATGTTTGGAATTGGAAAAAGAAATGAATCCTTCTAAATCCAACTCTGACTTACAAAAACTGCGAAAGAAAAAACAAGATAAGTATCGTAAATCTTTGAAGAAGAATTTGGAGATAAAAAAATCGGAATGGATCGAACCTATGTAAAATCATATTTCATTGTTCTTATTTTCCCTTTTTTATTTGTATCTTGTTTTGATTCTTTTCTTCCTTACCAATCTTTAAAGTGGTCCTTTGGATGGGAATACCGCTTTCTAACACAAGAGGAATTAGTCCATTTTAGTCCTGGGATGGAAGATCTCTCCTTAGAATACCAAACTTATTCAATACCTTATGTAAGTTTAGAAAAATCGGGTTCAAAATATTTATCAGCTCGAATACGGTTTCGTGATTCGATGGGATATGAAGAACCATCGTTATTATTACATGGGCTTGTTACTTTTTTTGATGCTTATTGTGGAGAAGTAAAGTTACAATCTCAGTTTTTTTACTCCACAATGGATGAAAATTCGGCTAATTCAAAATTAAATATTAAATATAATCGAAGTTTTGTGCCAATCCTTTCCCTTCCCAAAGAATGTTTAGGTAATTATGTTTATATCGTTTTTTTTTCGGAAGGCATCCTTCCTCTTGGTTTTTCAGAACCCCCTCTATTGGGTGATCCAACAGAACATCAAAAAGCCATAGCCAATAGAAGCCAGTCTTTTGCATCTTTGGGTTTTTTCTTTTTAGTCTTAGGATTATTTTCTTTTTATCTATTTGAAAGGAGAAAGAAAAAACAACTACTTGCCTTTACTTGGTTTTCTTCTATATCAGGAATTCACTTTTTATCGCAGTCTGGATTTTTTGGGTTATTTTATTATGATTCGATCCTTCCTAGTTTTATTATTTTTATTTTTACATTATTCTTAATTCCTATTAGTTGTTTGTATTTTTTCGAACAATTGGTTGGTTCCGGAAGATGGAATGTCATTCGAATGTTGTGGCAGTTCCATGTTTTGTTTTCGATTGTCATTCTAACTTTAGCATTTACAGAAACGATATCAATGTCACTGGCGATTATCACTTTTGTATGGTTGTGTTTGCCAACACTCGTTGTGCAAATCATAGTCGCTTGGGGGCAAGTTGCAGCCAAAAAACCAAAAGCCATTTTGCTTGTGATGGGAGCTTCCGCTTTATTTATCTTCAACACCCACGATATTTTATCCTCTCTTGGAATTTTGGAGTCAGTTCCAAGGTCCTCCCATTGGGGATTTTTTATTTTTGTAGTATGTCTTACTCTGTATGGTGAAAATTTATTTCGCAATTCTGAGATAAAATATGGTACTTTACAAAAAGAAATTGTTACGGCTGCCAGAATCCAAAGTGCCATTTTACCTCCTTCTCCTCCCCATTGGGACCAAATGGAAATTTCAGTACATTACCAATCTTCTCATGAGGTAGGTGGAGACTTCTACGACTTTCAGGCATTAGGTGGTAGAAAATTTGGGATACTCATTGCCGATGTAGTAGGGCATGGACTTGGTGCCTCCATCATTGCTTCGCTTTCTAAGTTCGCTTTTTTTAAAGCATACAAACATTGGGCCAATCCTTCCTTTTTACTTTCCGCAATGAACGAAGATTTGGTGAAAAAATCCTTTGGTCGTTTTACAACCGCTACCTATTTTTATATCGATTTGGAATCAAAGAAATTTATGGTTTCTAGTGCTGGCCACCCTTCCTTTTTTCATTGGAAAGCCCAGTCAAAAGAACTTTTGGAGATCAAACCAAAAGGAAAACCTCTGGGCATTTTATCAGGCCTTACTTATGGTGAAGAAGAATACCCATTTCAGCCAGGTGACCAATTTTTATTTTATACGGATGGACTTACCGAAGAGGAAAATGCAGACCGTTTGGAATACGGCGAAAAACGTCTTGCTACTTCTTTTATTGAAACTATCGCTAAACAATCATTAGATCCAATGGCAAATATCCTTGAAAACTTTCATTACTTTACCGGCCTATCTGGTGCTCCCCACGATGACATCACCATCATCCACTTACATGTGAAGTCATAAAAAAAGCCTTGGAGGTAAGTCCAAGGCTTTTGAGGTTTGGGTCGTTTGGATTTTGTCCAAACAAACCTAAGAGAGAATAGGGGATGATTTACATCATGCCGCCCATTCCTCCCATACCACCCATTCCTCCCATGCCGCCCATTCCAGCTCCAGAGGCATCTTTCGGCTCAGGTTTGTCTGTAATGGTCACTTCAGTGGTGAGGATCATTGCTCCAATGGAAGCTGCATTTTGAAGTGCAGAACGAACCACTTTCGCAGGGTCTACCACACCAGCTTTGATTAGGTCTTCCCAAACCATAGTGAGTGCGTTGAATCCTTCGTTTCCTTTTCTTGCGCGAGCTTGCTCCACAATTACAGATCCTTCAAGACCAGCATTGGAAGTGATCATGCGGATAGGTTCTTCTAATGCGCGTAAGATGATGTTAGCACCGGTTTGTTCGTCACCAACAAGTTTAAGAGCTTTTACAGCATCTTGTGCACGAAGTAGAGTGAGTCCACCACCAGGAACAATTCCTTCTTCCACAGCAGCGCGAGTTGCAGAAAGTGCATCTTCAACACGAGCTTTTTTCTCTTTCATTTCTACTTCAGTAGCTGCACCCACGTGGATCACAGCAACACCACCTGCAAGTTTTGCAAGGCGTTCTTGGAGTTTTTCACGATCGTAATCAGATGTAGTATCTTCGATTTGTTTTTTGATTTGGTTGACTCGGCCTTGGATGTCTTTAGAAGCACCAGCACCTTCGATGATGGTTGTGTTTTCTTTGTCCACTACCACTTTTTTAGCGCGACCAAGCATCTTCACATCAGCGTTTTCTAGTTTCATTCCGAGGTCTTCAGAAATCACTTGTCCACCAGTAAGGATGGCAATGTCTTCGAGCATAGCTTTTCTTCTATCACCAAAACCAGGAGCTTTTACAGCCACACATTGGATGGTTTTGCGAAGAGTGTTGACAACGATAGTAGCAAGAGCTTCCCCTTCCACTTCTTCTGCGATGATGACTAGTGGTCTTCCCGCTTGTGCAATTTTTTCAAGCACAGGGAGAAGGTCTTTCATAGACGCAATTTTTTTGTCGTAAATTAAGATGAATGGATCGTTAAAAGTAGCGATCATTGCTTCTGGATCAGTTACCATATAAGGGGAAACGTATCCACGATCAAATTGCATACCTTCTACGATATCAAGAGTGGTTTCAATTGATTTTGCTTCATCAACAGTGATCACACCTTCTTTACCTACTTTGTCAAAAGCTTGCGCAATGAGGTTACCGATTTCAGGATCATTGTTTGCAGAGATTGTCGCAACGTTTGCGTATTCTGCTTTGCTATTGATTTTAATAGCATGTTTTTTGATTTCTTCAACGGCAGAAAGAACTGCTTTGTCAATTCCGTGTTTAAGAGCCATTGGGTTTGCACCCGCAGTTACGTTTTTCAAACCTTCGTTGATGATGGCTTGTGCAAGGATGGTAGCAGTAGTTGTTCCATCTCCAGCGATGTCGTTAGTTTTTGTAGAAACTTCCTTCACCATTTGCGCGCCCATGTTTTCAATTGCATCTTCTAATTCGATTTCTTTTGCAACTGTCACACCGTCTTTTGTGATGGTAGGGGAACCAAATTTTTTGTCGATGACTACGTTACGACCTTTTGGTCCAAGAGTCACCTTCACTGCGTTAGCGAGTTTGTTTACTCCACTAAGAAGTTTTCTACGTGCTGATTCATCAAATTCAATTGTTTTAGCCATGATTGATTATTTCCTTATATGATTTAGTTTGTCACAACACCTAGGATGTCGCTTTCACGGATGATGAGTAGATCACGTCCGCCTTGTTTAATCTCTGTTCCGGAGTATTTTCCGTAGAGAACTGTATCTCCTACCTTTACTTCTAAAGGAACGAGTTTTCCGTCTTCATAACGACCTTGTCCTACTGCGATGACTTTACCTTCTTGTGGTTTTTCTTTCGCTGTGTCTGGTACGATGATGGATCCGATTTTTTCTTCCGACTCATTCTTTGGCTCTACGACCACTCGGTCGCCTAAAGGTTTGATTGATGCCATGAGTAACTCCTTGTATGCAATCTACTAATGATTCCGAGTTTAGCAACAATCCGAAAAGAGTGCTAAACTCTGGTACCATCAAACGATTTGCCTCAGGATTTGTCAAGCACTTTCAATCGAAGAGTGCTAATGGAAACTTAGAACCCGAAAAGGCCGGTTTTTTTGCGTTTGGAGCCACGTTTGGGCGTGACACCTAGCATTCCGAGAAGTCCCCGAGTGACTTCTTTGGCGACAGTGCGACCGACTTCCCGTGCCAGTGGGTTTTTGGAAAGGGTTTCCACAAAACTAGGGTCTTCTTTTTCCTTTGCCCGTTTCGACTTGGTTTTTTTCTCACCCGATTCTTCTTCGGCGGCCTCAGTTTCATCGGCAATGGTTTCCATTTTTTTAGAAAGCATTTCGTGAGCACTTTCCCGATCGAGGGTAGTTTCGTATTTTTTAACGAGATCTGATTTTTTGATTTTGGAATCCAGTTCGTCTGCTGTCAAAGTGCCCATCCGAGAAGCAGGTGGTGCAAGGAGGGTATGGACAAGCGGTGTCGGAGTTCCTTTGGGACTCAGGGCTGTGATAAAAGCCTCACCAATTCCGAGTGTGGTGATGACTTCTTTGGTATCATAAAATTCTGTTTCGGGATAGTTTTCGGAAGCAGTTTTTATCGCCTTGCGGTCGTTTGCTGTGAAGGCGCGTAGGGCATGTTGGATTTTAAGACCTAGTTGTCCTAAAATTTCTTTAGGTAAGTCTGTGGGGGACTGAGTACAAAAAATAATCCCTACTCCTTTCGAACGAATGAGTCGCACCATTGTTTCTAATTGTTTAAGTAATTCATTCGAAGCTTCATCAAAAACTAAATGGGCTTCATCAATAAATAATACAAGTTTTGGTTTTTCCAAATCACCTTCTTCAGGAAAGGTCGCATAAATTTCTGTGAGAAGAGATAACATAAACGTAGAAAAAAGGCGAGGTTTGGTTTGGATGTCCGTCAGACGAATGATAGATACATTTCCTTTTTTGGATTCTGTCTGCAAAAGATCATTCACATCAAAAGATGGTTCTCCAAAAAAATCTTCTCCCCCTTGGCCTTCGAGTTCGATGAGTTTTCTTAAGATGATGGAGATAGTTTGGGAAGAAACTGTCCCATATTCTTTTTCCAATTCTTCTTTGCCAACATCATTGATGTATTGGAGGGCTTTTTTAAAATCTTTTGTATCGAGGATGGGAAGGCCCAAATCATCGCAGTATTTAAAAACAAGGGAAACCACACTGCTTTGTGTATCGTTTAACTCCAAAATCCGAGAGATAAGAACTGGTCCAAATTCAGAAATGGTGGCCCGTAGGCGCACTCCCGGTTCTTTGGAGAGAGACAAAAATTCTACAGGATAAGAAGTAGGTTTCCACACGGTCCCAAGGGACTTCGTCCTTTCTTTGATTTTGTCATTTTCTTCTCCAGGCTCCGCAAGGCCCGAAAGGTCACCTTTGATGTCCATAAGGACTACAGGAACTCCCGCTTCCGATAGGGATTCTGTCAGAAGTTGTAAGGTTTTGGTTTTTCCAGTTCCCGTGGCCCCAGCTATCAGTCCGTGCCGGTTGAGAGTGGCAAGGGGGATGGAAACAGAAGCTTCTTTATGTGTTTCTCCATCAAAGACCCCCGCACCTAAGTAAAGCGCCCCTTGGGCCGGATACCCTTCCTTAATTTTTGAAACAAATGCCTCTGATTTTTTAGCCATTACTTCCCCCGAATCCTCTATTCCTTTCGGTTTCGAATCCTTCGTCAATGTTTTCTATCGCAAGGAAATCCTTGGGCCAGAGATCCGAAAATTCAGGACAGAAAGAATAAATTTCTCGTACACGTACTAATATGATTTGAGTTTTTAGAAAATCTTTGTAAGGTTTGGACGTGGCACGTTTTCCAATTTTATCTTTATCCCAACTTTTGGTTTTACCTTTATTTCTATCTATTTTTATCCATTGCAACCGCACCATCCCCACCTTGGCCCCAGCTAAGACCATTGAGGCAGGTGTTCTTGATCTTTCCGAGGAAGACCCAAAAACCTTGGATCCTTTTCCATTGGCAGGAGAATGGGATGCCTTTCCGGGAGAACTTCCCGAAACAGAAGAAGAATTCCTGACCCTTGAAAAGAAAGAACCCACAAGGCTTGCCATTCCCGCCTATTGGGTAAATCAAAACCTGCCGGCCCACGGATTTGTCACTTACCGTTTGAAACTAAAGGTAAACGAACCAATCAACTTAATGTTTTATCTAAGGGAATCATCTTCTGCCTACCGCGTTTATTATCACAATATAGAACGAGGACTTGTTTTACTTGGCTCAGCAGGAAAAGTTTCCAAAACAAAAGAGGGGTCCATCGGTTATTATTTAGAAACTGGTCGTTCCTTTCGAGCCTCACCTTCTACAGTCATTTACTTACAAATTTCAAATTACCTCTATTCTCGCGGTGGTCCTTATTATTCACCCGTCCTTGGTGAAGTGGGAAAAACTGTTTTGTATTTACGATTTAAAGAAAGGAAAAAAGCATTTTTCTTTGCCACTTTCCTTGTCCTTGCTGTTTCTCATTTGTTTCTTTTTATCCATCGAAAAAAAGATAAATCTCCTCTTTGGTTTTCCTTACTGTGTATTTCTTGGCTCATCCGTATTTTACTTTTTGATAGAGTGTCTAGAGATTGGTTTGTTGCCGCAGATTGGATTGAGATGTTACAAATCCGATTGGAATACATAGCGTTTTGCGGGATTCAAATCTTCAGTCTTTTGTTTTTTTTCCAAAACCAAAAAAACTTTTTTCCAGACAAATACAAAAGATACCTTTTATTACCAATACTTCTAGAGTTTTTAGTCATCGCAACGACACCGTATGCTGTGTACACAAAACTCCTAATCTTTAGCCAAGGTTATATGGCAACAATTCTAGTTCTTGCGATGGTTGCTGCGATCCGTTCTTGTTTACAAAGAGAAACAAGATACATCGGTAGTATTATTTTGTTCGGAACGGTTGTCATCCTTTCGGCCACAATTTATGATTCTATTGTGTTTTTTACGCGATGGGATTTACCAATGCTTACAGAACTTGCATTCGCCATTTTTTGTATGTGCCTTGCCATTGTGATTTCCAAACAAAATGCACATACATGGGAAACTGCTGAATACCTAACACTGAATTTACGAAAAGAAGTGGAATGGAAAACATTAGAACTTAAAAAAGAAAAAGAAAAAGCTGAAAAAACAGGGGAATTAAAAGATAAATTTATCTCCATTGTTTCACATGATATCCGTTCTCCACTATTTGGAATTTCTTCTGTATTTAATTTACTTACCGAATCTCCACCTTCCCTTTCTCCAGAAAGAGCCAAACAGGTGTTAGGAGAGGCTTCCACTGGCCTTAAAAATATCCTCAGTATGGTGGAGGAGCTCATTAAATATTCCAGGTTCCAGAATGCATCGGTGTTTCCTGATTATCAACTTTTTGATTTCCGCCAAATCACAGACCAACTCATCGAACGAGCCCAGGAAATGGCAGGTCCAAAAAACATCTCCATCATCACACATATAGAAGAGTCTTCCATTGGAATTGGGGATCCTAATCTAATAGAACATTTGATTTGGAATTTACTCACCAATGCTGTGAAATTCACAAAAGAATCGGGAACTGTTGAAATTTCTTTAACAGAATCCAATAAACATTGGAGTTTGAAAGTGATTGATACAGGAATTGGTATGCCACCGTATTGGGCCGACCACATTTTGGAAGAGGGTTTTCTTTTTGTTCGAAAGGGAACAGCGGATGAAATGGGCGCGGGAGTTGGTCTTGCCTTCTGTAAAGAGGTGGCAGAACGTCACGGTGCTGAACTCATCGTCCGGTCTGAAGAAGAGATGGGAACTTCTGTAGAGTTTTTACTTCCTAACTTTGAAAAAATTGTTTTAGTCCTTGATGATAATCCAGGTTACAGAAAACAAATTCGCAAAGTATTAAAAGATTTACCTTGTATCCTTTGGGAAGAAGAGTACCCAGACCATGCTCTCCTTTCTGTAGGTCGATTGAAACCTGACCTCATCATTGTAGACTTTTCTATGCCAGAAAAAACAGGTGTGGATTTTTTACGTGATTTGTATTCCAACTCAGAAATGGAAGAAATTCGGTCCATCCTCGTTTCCAGTTCTCACACTGACCCAAACACTGGTTACAAACTAGAAGCCACAGTCATTGAAATTGGCGGAGATGCTTTTTTAACAAAAACATCTCCAGATGCAAAGTTGGTAGAACTCGTAAAAAAACTGTTAGATCTAGTTGTTTAGATTAACATTTGTTCTTTTGCTCGGCCGATTAGTTCGGCCACAGTTTTTGCATTAAAACGGTCTTTGAGTCGGCCCACATGGTATTCTACAGTTCGTTTGGAAAGTCCAATTTCTGTTCCAATTTCTTGGTAGGTTTTTCCATGTCCAAGAAGAGTCAAAATCTGTTTTTCCTTTTTGTTTGCTACTTTTCCGTCTTGGGGTTTGCGGTTAAAACTTAGTTTTAAATTTTTGGAATAAACCGTTTTTCCAGAAGCAATTTCATTTAGATTTTTGGTGAGACTACTGAGGTCATCGCTTTTTAAAAGATATCCATCCACACCCGCTTCAATCGCAGAATGAACAATGGGTTGTTCATCGAGCATGGTGAGTGTGACCACTTTCAAATGGGGATGTTCCTTTTTCCAATCCTTCACCATGTTCAGCACGTTCTCCCCCGGAATTCGCAAATCGAGGAGAACAAAGTCGGGTCTAGTTTCATTTAGGAGAGGGGCAATTTGAGAGGAATGTTCTGCCTCCCCCACGACTTCAAAATCAGCCGAAGAGTTCACAACATGTTTTACGCCGACGCGAGTGACCGCGTGGTCTTCGACAAGCAATACCTTCTTTTTAGGTGTCATAAATTTCCCTTTTTTCTGGAACTAGGAATCTTTTGTCCCTAGCGTTTCCCCCTAGTAGACGAGGAGAATTGAAAATATTAGTACTATTCCGTTCCATTTGTCCATAAAAATTCGTGGTTTGTTCCACTTAATTTTCTCTTGCAAATTCGCGAATTTCCCCCATTTTCAGAGAAATCTAGGAGTATGAATGAATTCTAAAGTAGAGAGTCTCAAAAAAATATATCTCTTCCAAAAGTTAAACCAAGACGAATTGTTACACATTGCCGAAAAGATCCGGGAAGTCCACTTACCTCCTAGAAATGTTTTGTATGATATGGGAGAAGAGGCAGAGTCCATGTACATTGTGAAGTATGGAACTTTGCAAATTTCCACGGCGACTAGCCACGGGGACGACGTGAACCTCATTACTCTTGGAGAAGGGGATCATTTTGGGGAATTGCCTTTTTTCGATGACGAAAAACGCTCCGCTAAAGTCGAAGCCAAAGAAAATTCCGAACTATATGAACTTCGTTACGCTGATTTGCACGATATGTTCGCCAAAAATAAAGAAATGGAGCTCAAATTTTACAAAGAGGTCACCCATTATTACATCCGTAGACTTCGAAAGTTAACCCACGACCTTGCCTACGCACGGGAGCTTAGGAAACGTTTCGCTTAAAAAAGCCGGTCTTCACATAAGAATAGGCAAAATCGAATCAAATTGAGATTTTTTCTCGATCACTTTCGAAAAAACCTTTTCCATTCCTCAGTTTCTACTTAATACAGCTAAGGAATGGGTTTCGGAATCCGATACTATTTACGTAGGCAGGGAGAAGGAATGCATGGTGGACCCCGAAATCCTAACCGAGAAGATCGTAACACAAAATAAGACCTTCTTGGTGGATTTGAAGAAAAACCAGGCTGGATTCTACCTGAAAGTATCGGAGTGGTCGAATAGCAAAAAATCCTCGATCTTTCTTCCGGCGGAAGGAATCGATCGAATGATCGAAATCTTGAATCAATTTAAAAGCCGGATATCCGATAATGAGAATACGAAAGACCCGGAGTTAGGAGCCTTTTAGGAGTGAGTTTCATGGGGAAATTAGGAATGACCAAACTGTTGTTAGGCCTCTTCCTTTCAATAGGAATGTTGTACGCACAGGCAGATACTGGCGGACAAAATACAGCTAACACTGCAAATGATGAGGATAGCCCTCTCAGAAAAATCGTTTTAGATGATTTTGAAGAGGCTGAGGATTGGAGAGTAAAAGCTACCACTCCACTCGGAGAAACAAGAACTTTGAAACTCGTTCAACGCGGGCTCATCAAAGATGTATTCGATGAAAAAACCGTTCCAGAAGATGGTGGTGATAAAATCGAAAAAAACCATATTTTAGGAGTGAAAACACATTTTGCTGCTAAAGGATTGGATCGTGTGGAATTATATCCTCCGCATGAATACATCATCAAAGGGAAAGTAAGACAAATCTCTGTTTGGGTTCTTGGCAGAAAGTACCGACATACTTTATTTGCAAAATTTAGAGATTATAAAGACGTAACACATAATATCCGTTTGGGTCGTTTGGATTTCTTCGGATGGAGAAAACTGACAGCGACCATTCCAGGTTTTATCCCACAAAGTACAAGATTTGCGCTTTTAGATAAAAACCTACATTTCGTTTCTCTTTTTGTGACATCTGATGTTCATGAAGTAGCAGGGGACTTTTACTTTTATGTAGATGACCTCCAAGTGAGAACCGACAGATCCGAAGCAAAATACCCTGGATCTGAAATTAAGGACAATTGGTAAGCGGGAGAAGGGAACAATGGAAAACAAAAAAACAAAAATCCTAACATTACTTGCTCTATCGTCCATCGCTCTAATTGGTTTTGCACAAGCGCAATACAAAGTTTCTAATGGAGTTGCCACTCCAATTGGAAACGATATTGGAGCTATGGAACTTAAAGCGATCACAATCGAATCTTGGGACTCTCCTGTTTCTTCTGCGCCATTTGGTTGGGAAGTATTCACAGACAAAGATGGTGTGAATAAAGATGGCACGGGTGATATGAAATACGATGAGAACAACAAGTATTCTCCAGTACTCAATGACCCTGTGAAGTCTCCTCTTGTGATGAGAGAAGTAAAACTGATTCCTGGAAAACCAGGTGATGTGAAAAACGTAGATGCTGGAAACGCAAAAGTATTGGCAGTAAAATTCCAATTCACATTTCCAGGAAACAACGTTGTGACAATTCGTCCGCCGCGTGCTCCTGAATATGAAGTGACTCGTGCAAGACCTTATATTGATGCAGACAACAAAAAGAAATTGGAAAAAGTTTATGGGATTGAAGCTCCTGGAAACGTAAAAGCCATTTCCGTATGGGTATTGGGTCGTGGTAACGAATACGACTTAGAAGGTTGGATCGAAGACTACAATGGCAATAGCCATATTTTCCCTTTTGGATCCTTGGACTTTGTGGGTTGGAGACCGCTTCATATCACAATCCCTCCAGGAATCCCGCAAGAAGCAAATGCCTTCCCTGCGACAAGGAACCTAATCTTCAAACAGTTCAAAATCCGTTCCAGACTCAACACTGGACCTGAGGCCGTTTACCTTTTCTTTGATGAACTCCGTGTCCTTGCGGATACATTTGAAGTTCACTTTGATGGGGCTAACTTAGACTTTGATGAAGAAGACTGTAAAACTAAGGTTAAAATGGAGCAAATGCTTCAGAAGTCTGGTGCGATCTCCACAGGTGCGAAAATTCGCGATTGTGGTGGAAGTAACGGGTCTTCCCAAAATAAGTAGTTTCCTTATTCACTCCAAGGGACTGCCTTTGGGACCAGAAGAACCCAGCCATTCGGCTGGGTTTTTTGGCTTTACAGAATCGAATGGACCTAAAAAATGAACTCTAGGACTGTTCTTTTCGCGGATTCATCGCTAAATTTACCGTAACAACTTTATAGGAACTATGAACACCCTTTATTGGAAATACGAAGAGGGAGATTCTTTTCATGCCTGATACTATTACCGAAGACAAATCAAACAAAATCGCCGACAACGACAAACTAACACCTCTTTTTAATGAGGAAATTTATGTGCGTGCTGATGCAGGAACGGTTCCCGTTTCTAAATTCAAAATCTTTGACGATGTCATTGATGCATATAAGGCAGAAAATCGTTTAGCTGAAGCTAAACAAAAAATTGAAGACCATTTCAAAGAACACCCTGAGTCCATCTCCGCCAAATACATGTTAATGATTATTTCTTTCATGGAAGATTCTATGGGAGATGCTAATTTGGTGAAGAATATTTTGGATGCTTTTAAAGCTCATGCAAAATGGACCATCATCGAATACATTACAGATTCTATTTTACGATTTGGGGATCATAGACTTGCCCTTCGTGTGAAAGCTGAGGCTCTTGATAAACTCAAGAAAAACAAAGAACTCAAAGTAGTTCTTGAAAAACTCGCTAAACAAGATCGTAAAAATCCTGAGATTGCAAAGAAGTATGGTTTTTCCATTATGGAAGAAGACAAACCAAAAGCGATCTCCTATCTCAAACTTGCCGTTGAGATGTATGCAAAAAATAAAGAGTATGTTCCGATGGAGGAAATTTGGCCTACCATCGTTCAAAACAATTATGAAGATGTTTCTTTCTTTGATAAAATGGAACGGATTCTTCTTGGACAAAGAGAAAAAACACGGTTAGTCGGTCTTCTTTATCCTATCGTTGAGCCTTTTAAGGCAATGGAAGACTGGGACCATGTCATTTACTTTCTAAAGAAAATTTTAGAACATGAGCCAGCTTCTCAAAAAGCAAGAAACGAACTCATTCGCGCCTACAAACAAAAGTATACTGCACATTCACTTCTGGAAGATTTCCTCAAGATGAGTGAGCTTGGCAACAATCGTAAGCCAGTCAAACTTTGTATCACTAACTTCGAAAGAAATATCGTATTTGATACCGGTAACTATGTAATGCATAGAAACTGGGGTGTTGGTAAAATTACTTCCATCTCACAAACTGGAGATTCCATCTTTGTTGATTTTGAAGAGAAAAAAGACCATAAACTTTCCATCCAAATGGCAATCACTTCCCTCAAACCTTTGAAGAAAGATCATATTTGGGTGCAACATTACGAAGACAAACAAAGCATCAATGCTATGTTTGCTGAAAACTTACCTGAGTTTTTAAAACAACTTCTGAAATCCTATGACAACCGAATGATCATTGGAGACATGAAGAACGAACTTATTGGAACCTTCTTAAAAGCAGATGAATGGTCTAAGTGGTGGGCAAAGGTAAAATCGGTTCTTAAAAAAGAAGCGAATATCGGAATGAATCCTAAGAAAAAGGATGAAGTCGTTTATCATGAAAAACCGATCACTCATGCAGAAACACTGACACAAAAATTCCAAGCTACGACTGATGCTAATAAAAAATTAGAAATCGCTATGGAAGCGGTTCGTGATGCTGAGGAAGCGGCAGAAGCTGCTGATTTTTTCATCTCTCATTATATTGAAGAAGAAGCGGCAAGAGATTCAATTCGTAAACTTTCTGCTTATTTATATTTGGAAGAGGCAGGAAAGGCATGGCCTACGGAAGAATTTTCTCATAAAATTCGGGAACAAGAACTTGCTTCTCTCATCCAATCTCTTTCCAAAGATGATGCATTGAAAATTTCCAAAGCTTTGGAAAACACGGATATCAAAAAGGGATTTAAAGATCTTATTCGTGAACACCACCCAGAAGCCATCAATATCCTTATTGGACTTCTTTTTGAAGTTCCAGTAAAAGTTAACCGGTCGGTATTCCAAAACTTAGTAGCAGATGAAAAGTTTGCCGAACTCAATTTGTTTGTTGAAACAGTTTCTAATAAATCGAAAGAAAACCCTGAAGTATTCCTTTGGGTGGCAAAATCCATTTTATCACATACTTGGAAATTCGATTGGTTGAAAGTAAGCGAAGAAGATTTGATTCTTCGTGTATTCCGTATTCTCAAACCTCTTGCGAAGATTGAAGACAAAGGAACCAAACTCAAAAACCAAGCAATGGATATTCTTTTTGGAAAAGACAATAGTCTTCTCAGGGACATCCTAACGAACGCAGACGATGAGTATGTTCGAAAACTTTTTGCCCTTTTCAAAGAAGTTCCTTATGTAACTGATTTAGAAAAAGACCAATTGTATGCTCTTATCAACGAATTAAAACCAAACATTGTTTGGGATGAATATGATTCGGAAGAAGATGCAGACGATGATCCATTCGCAAATCTTCCTAACGATGTTGTACTTGTCACTCGTCGTGCTTTCAATGCTAAAAAACTAGAGTTTGAACATCTCGTAAATGTGGAGATGGCAGAAAACTCTCGTGATATCGGAGAGGCCCAAGAAAAAGGGGACTTAAGAGAAAACGCAGAATACAAAGCAGCGATGGAAAAACAAGCTCAGTTACAAGCGGCCATCAAACGATTGGAAGCAGAGCTTAAGAGTGCCAGGATCCTTGATTTAAGTGATGTCAAAACTGACAAAGTGGGAATCGGAACTACAGTGCGGTTGAAAAACAAACAAACTGGAGAAGTAGTTACTTACTCAATTCTCGGAGCTTGGGATGCGGACACGGAAAAGAATATCATTTCTTATCAGTCTCCTTTAGCAAAATCACTTCTTGGAAAACACACTGGAAACGAAGCGACTCTCGTATTTGGATCAACAGAAACAGTTTACGAAGTATTAGATATCGCTCGTTATTCAATGACAGGACAAGAGGCCTGAAGTTCTTCACCCCAACCGTTCGTAGAAATTAAATCCACAAACGGTTCGGAAACATTTCCGGCGAAGTCAAAGGCCTTAGCTTCCAAAAGAAGATAAGGCCTTTCTTTTTGTAAGCTTTTTGGAATGATCACGCGAATGGCGCGCCTATCAGGATCGTATTCATAAGGATAGGATTGTCCATCAATGGTAAGATCTACACTGGTTCGAAATCCGCTTCCTGTATCCCCCAATACATAATACCTGTCTTCAAAACAATGGTTTCTTACTTCTGGAAGTTCAATATAACGTGCCAAGGAAGTCATTGGAAAAATCGTCGGCGGTGTTTCATCATTTAGAATCATGATGTAACCTAGTTTCGTAAGTTTGAAACTAAATCCGTTTGCTTTTTTCCTCTGTGTGATGGATTGGAATTTTCCAATGGAAGAATCATAAAAATAAAGGGATTCTTTGTTTGTTGGCATATAACCAATGTTCCATTCTCCAAGGCCCTCTCCTTTCCAACTCATTTTTTTTGTATCAATTTGGTAGATTTTTCCTTTTAAGGGTAAACCTGCTGGAATTTTGAAGGGAATGTCTTTTTCTTTAATTTCCGTTAGAAGTAAAGTTCCTTCGCCGGATACTTCTGTTTTGGATAAATCCAAAACTATTTTTCCATCTGCAGAGTTATATTTGTTTCCCGTTTGTTTGTTTTTCGAAAGACGATTTGTTTCCGTTTCGTTTTTCTCGTGAACCACTGTAAAAAAAACTGAAGATTTGTTTCCTGTGGCATCACGAAGGGAAACCTCTAGATATAATGTTTCATTTGGTTTGTAATCTTCTAGGTTTAAGGAATAACCTTCTTCTTTAAAGTTTTTTGACTGTTCATACATATGATAAAAATATACAGGTGGCGCAAGGGAAGACCTGTTGATATCGTAAAACTGGTGTTTTTTGGAACCATCTTCGTAAGATAAAAAATCAAAATTACGGCTGAAGGTAACTTTCCCATTCACTGACAAATCCATTCCATATACATTGTTTTTATTACGGGAACGAATGAAGTCGAATCCGCTCATTCGAATGCGTACCTTTCCAGTCAGTGGAATCAAATCAAATTTGTCTCCCGCGTCTGTATATAAATCATATTTACCTTTTGTTTTTTCCTTTGCAGTGAGAAGAATTGGGTTTTCTAAATGATCTCCCTCCAAATACAGAGATAGTATGGTGGGAGGAGTTGTATCTTTTTGATGGATTTCTGGAAAGTAAAGGGGATTGATGATACCTTTTTCCGACCGAAATTCTAAATGGAGGTGAGATATCCCTGATCCGGATTCTCCCGTTTTTCCTAAAGATGTTCCTTTTTTTACAGAAAACATTCCTGGGGTGAGTTTTAGTTGGAATCCTGCAGGATCTCCCATAAGAAGAATAGCTCTGCGTAAAAGTTCTAAATCATACAAACTACCGCCAAAGGAATGTAAGTGGGCGTATTTCGATTTCACCTTGTATTTAGGATTATAAAGATTGAGAGAAAGTCCGTAACCTGTTTTAGAATAACTAATTTCTTCAATATAACCATCAAACGTGGCTAAGATGTTATGACCATTAAGTCCATAGGATTTAAAATCCGAACCCAAATGTAAATTGTGATTTCGAATTTCGGCAAAGGTCCCTGATACAGGTGAGTAATAGGGAAGGGGAAACCCTACTTCACTTGCGGGAATTTCCGGGAATTTCGTTTGGCTTCCGACGGCCAGTGGACAGAGAGATAGCAAAAAAATGAGAATACGAAACGGAGAAAAACTCATGGGAGAATGAGAAACCTCCCACTTCCTTTGTCATGTCTTTCCTGAAATATCGTGAATTTCCCTTCGTTTCGATTCCCTTGACAAACTAGACTTGGGACCTAAGATGACAGGGAACATTTCCCTATGAAACAAGGCATTTTATCCTTACTCATTTTCGCCTTTACTGGTTGTGCCTTTTTATTCAAGGAACCAGGTAGACCTCCCAAAATTGATGGAGTACCCGTCCCTGATTCCAAACGAATGATCTATATTCAAAATGTCAGAAACAATACCTATTCACCGGGAATGCACACTCGTCTTACCCAAATGATAATGGAAGAAATTGACAGAAGGGGAAGGTTTATCACAACCCGAGAAAAAACTCTCGCGAAATACAGGTTGTATGCAGAAATTGTTCACTACCAACAGGTTGGAGATCTTATGGATCTTGCCGACAGACAAATTACTTCGGAATTATTTGTAGTCACTCGGGTGGAAATCATTGAGGCGGAGACGGGAAACAAAATCCCAATGGAACGCAGTGAAATTCCTGGACGAGTTCATTTTTCTACTCAGATTGGGTTTCGGGAATCAGAATTGGAAGCTCAGAATCGCCTGCTTAGGGTGATGGCACTTCGAATTGCTGAAGAATCAGAAAGAGCTTGGTATTATTCTCTTTCTGGGAATTTGAATTAGTTGAATCATTAGGAGATAAACCTTGCAAAACGATCCTATTTCCACAGACGACACAAAAAAAGAGATGCTCGCCTTTGAAGAGTATTTGAAAGAAAAAGGTCTAAAAATTACCAACCAACGTTTGTTAGTTGCTCAAAAGATTTTTTCTTCTCACAATCATTTTACTGCCGAAGGTCTTTTGGATGAACTAAAAGACAATAAGGATCGAATTTCTAAAGCAACTATTTACCGAATCCTCGCAATCATGGTAGAAGCTGGCCTATTAGAAGAACATGATTTTGGTAAAGATTACAAATACTATGAACATATCATCGGTCATGAGCACCATGACCATATCATTTGTATGCAATGTGGACGTATTGTAGAATTCATCGATGAACGAATTGAAGAATTACAAAACAAAGCCGCTTCAGAAAATGGATTTACCATCACTGGTCATAGTTTGAATATTTTTGGTAATTGTTTGAACTTTGCCACTTGTGAACATAAAATCAAAAAATAGTGTCTTCTATTTTTAAAGAAAAATCGAAAGACCCTGGATCTTACGCAAGGACTGGAACACTCATACTTAACGGAGTTCAAATTGAAACTCCGATCTTTATGCCGGTGGGAACCAGGGGAAGTATCAAATCGCTTTCTTCCTCAGACATCGATGAACTGGGTTATAACTTAATCCTTGCCAATACCTATCATTTATATTTAAAACCGGGAAAAGAAGTTTTAGATCACTTTCATGGTCTTAAAAACTTCATGTCTTACAAAAGGGCATTACTCACCGATTCTGGTGGTTTCCAAGTTTTTAGTTTAGCTAGTCTCTTTAAATTTGAAGAAGATGGAGTCCGGTTCCAATCTCATATTGATGGAAGCCATCATAAATTCACACCTGCTTCTGTCATCGATATGCAACGTTCCATTGGCTCTGATATTATGATGGTTCTAGATGATTGTGCTCCCTATGGAAGTGATTTAAAGCGATTGGAATTGGCTTTGGACAGAACCCACCGCTGGGCTTTGGAATCCTATCAATATTGGATGGAGAAACCCAATGGACAAAACGTTTTCCCCATTGTCCAAGGCGGAGTGAATGAATCATTAAGGAAACGAAGTTTAGATACATTACAAAATATCGATTTTCCTGGAATTGCCATTGGCGGGCTTAGTGTTGGAGAACCAAGACCGGAATACATTCGAATTTTAGAATGTATGGCACCATTTTTCGATAAGGCTCGCCCTCGTTATTTAATGGGTGTAGGGACCGTTGTAGACATACTGGAAGGTGTGAAGAATGGGGTAGATATGTTCGACTGCGTTCTGCCTACAAGAAACGCTAGGAACGGCCAGGTATTCACTTCTCTTGGCAAAATTAATTTAAGAAATGAATCACATCGATTGTCAGATAGCCCCATTGACCCTGAGTGCGGATGTAAGGTATGTCAAACATATAGTCTTGGCTATATCCGGCATTTACATAAAGTGAAGGAATTGACTGCCTTTTCGCTCTCAACGTATCACAACTTATTTTTTATGCAAAGCTTCATGGAAAAGATGCGAAAGTCTATAGAAATAGGCAATTTTCAGGGTTTTTATGACCATTGGAAAAATTTGTTTGGTAGTTAAAATTATTAGGTTGACGTATCTCTTTTTTTTGAATGCAATTGTACCGTCATTTCTACATAGATTGTAGCTTCATTGAGGAGTCTCTAGACACACATGGAAATCACCAGAAGGGAAAAAGATAAAATCGTAGTCCTCGATATTAACGGGGAAATCGACCTTTATAACGCGCCTGAGATCAAGGATGTAATTGCCAAATTGATCGAAGAACAAAAATATTGCATCGTCATCAATCTCGAGAAGGTTTCCTACATCGACTCTTCCGGCATTGGAGCTTTAATTTCGAGTTTGTCCAACTTGAAGAAATACCAAGGTGGGCTCAAAATCATCAACGTAGCAGGTTCTGTTCGTAAGGTATTTGAACTCACCAAGTTGACTTCATTTTTTGAAATTTTTGACAGCGAAGACGAAGCCGTCACAGCTTTTAAGTAACAGGGGAAGCGTATTTGCGCTTCTCTCTTACAAAATCCCCCCGAAGAAACATTAAGGAGTTTGTTATGTTAAGAAAGAAAAAGACAGCAGTCTTTCTCTCTGGATTGGTATTGTTTTCCATTGGATTTGTTAATTGTGCACAAGAGTTGCCATTAAAAGAACTAGCTTTGGCAAAATCACAAGTAGAAAGAGCAGAAAGACTTTCTGCGGAAGAGTTTGCACCCGAAGAATTTTCAGAAGCTAAAAAAAGTTTAGCCTCTGCCAATGAATTTGCTTCTGAAGAAAAAGCATCTGACTCGAAAAAAAGTGCGGACTATGCCATTTCAAAAGCTTATGATGCTTTAGAAAAAACATTACCAAAACTTGCTGCAAAATCTCGTGAAGAAGCAGTGACTGCGATTGATGCCGCTGACGAAGCTTATGCTTCCGAATACACTCCTGAAGAATTTAAAAAAGCCGTGTCTGCTCGTGACGCAGGGGAAACCAAGTTAGCGCAAGCAGATGCAAGCCTTGCTTCTTACCTTCGCGAAGACAAAGATGAAACTGCAAAGGAACTAAAACGTACTGTTGCTCTCCAAGAATACGAAGACGCTCATAATAGTTTTGTAGAAGCAGCAAAGATCAGCCAAGATGCGAAAAAAGTGGCTCTTGACAGGTCAGGATCTGTGCGCCAATCTGCTGACGAAGTAGATGCATTATTGGAAAAAGCTTATACGTATTCTAAAGGTGGAAATCCTGCCATTGATGAAGAAAAAGCCAAAATTGCTTCTGCAAGAGAAGATATTGAGGCTGGCAGATTAAAAACAGCTGATGAAAAAATAAAATCTGCTCGTTTAGCTTCTGCATCCCTATTAGCAGATGCAGTGAAAGACCAAGCTAAAAACCGTAACATGCAAGCTCGTGAAGTTGTAGAAGATGCCAATGCACGGTTTGGTGAGTTGAATGCTGAAACTTATCTTAAATCCAATGCAAAAGAATCATATGCTAGCACACAAGAAAACCTAGGTGCTTCTAATGAGTCATTGAAAGCCTCTGAAAATTTATTAGAGCAAGAAAAGTTCGATGATTCCATTGCTCAATCAGAAGAAGCTATCCGTTTGGCGGAAATCTCCATTGACCAAATCGAAACTCTAAAAGGGAAAACTAGTGTTGCGAAAAAAGATCGCAAAACAGTTGAAGCTGATACGACTACTAACACAACCGCTACAACGAATTCCACAGAAGAAACGACTGACAAAGCTTCTTCATCCCAAGTAGAAGAATTAACCGGTGGTTGGAAACGTTACACTGTAGAAAAATCAAATCCAACCGATTGCCTTTGGAGAATTGCTGATAGAGAAGATATCTATAATGATGCAAAACTTTGGCCAAGAATTTTTGAAGCCAATCGTAAATCGATTCGTAACAAAAACTTAATTTATCCAAAACAAAAGTTAAATATCCCTCCAAAAACAGGGAAAATTGGAAAAGCTCCTAAGGAATAAACAAGACTTAGGTGAAAGGAAAAAAAGCTGTCGTAAGGACAGCTTTTTTTTTGTCTAAATAATAGGAAAATATGATTAGAGGATACACAACACCAGTCACAGAAATATCGGAGAACGACTTTGAGGCTTTGGTAACTCTTGCCTTGGAAGAAGATTTACCTGCGGGAGATATCACGACCGAATCTTTGTTCCATGCAAATGAAAGTTGTAAGGCAAACTTACTGGCCAAAGAAGAGGGAGTCTTATGTGGGCTTGCCGTAATACCTTGTCTCATTCGAAAAACTAAGGCTAATGTGGAATGGATACCTATGCTTTCTGATGGAGTCTCCCTTTCGAAAGGATCCGTCATTGGAACCTTGGAAGGATCACTGGTAAGTGTCTTAAAAATGGAAAGGATTTTATTAAATTTTATCCAATACCTTTCTGGAATTGCAACAAATGCAAGTAAGGTGACAAAAGAATTCCCAAATCTACTAATTTTAGATACAAGAAAAACCTTACCTGGTTATAGAAAACTGGCTAAGTATGCGGTGTATATGGGTGGGGGTGCTAACCACAGATTGAATTTGTCTGAGATGGCAATGTTAAAGGACAACCATGTAGCAAAAGCAGGATCTATCCAATCTGCTGTGCAAATTGTTCGAAATGCTAATCCAGGAAAAAAAATAGAACTAGAAATCGACGGCCTGTCACAATTGAATGAAGCTATCGCCTCAAATCCTGATATTATTTTGTTAGATAATTTTTCTGATACAGATACAGAAAAAGCCATAGAACTTATTAAAGAGAAGTCTCCAAAAATTCGTATTGAATGTTCTGGTGGAATCACTCCAAATAAATTAAAGTTCCTATCTAAATTTCAAGATATTGGCGTGAGTATGGGTTATTTAACTCATACGGTAAAATTTTTAGATATAAGTTTGGACATCAAATAATGGGATTATACCAAGACATCAAAGATAAACAGGAGTTATTTGAAGCAGTCCAAAAGCGACTTGGGCCAGAAAAGGCCAAATTAATTGAAAAGGCATACCATATTGCCGATAAAATGCACGAAGGACAAAAACGTCTCTCGGGAGAACCATATATCATTCACCCAATGAATGTTGCCTCTGTTTTGGATGAACTTGGTTTGGATGAGAGGGCAATTGCCGCAGGACTTTTACACGATGTTGTAGAAGATACAAATTACACAAAAGAAGATATGGCCCGCGAGTTCGGGGAAGACATTGCAGCTCTTGTGGAAGGAGTGACAAAGATTTCGGAAATCAAGTCACAATCCAAGGAAACAGAAGCAGCTGAAAATATACGTAAAATGTTACTTGCAACCATCAAAGATGTGCGGGTGATGCTCATCAAGTTAGCTGACAAAACACATAATGTTCGCACCTTAAAATTCCAACCGGAAGAAAAACAAAAACGAATCGCAAAAGAAGTTTTGGCTCTCTATGCGCCGATTGCTGGCCGCCTAGGTGTTTATAAAGTTAAATTTGAATTAGAAGATTTGGCTTTTCAGTCATTACATCCAGATGAATACCAAGAAATTAAAAAACGAGTTTCGGCTAAAAAATCGGAACGCGACGAATACATCGAAAAAATAAAAATCATCCTGAAACAAAGGTTAGCTGAAATTAGTATAGATGCTCGGATTGATGGTCGGGCTAAACATTTTTATTCGATTTACCGAAAGATGGTAACTAAAGAAAAATCATTTTCTGAAATCTTTGACCTCCGTGCTGTTCGGATCATCACTAATGAAATTAAAGATTGTTACGGTGTACTCGGGATCGTACATACTCTCTGGACACCGATTCCTGGTAGGTTCAAAGATTATATTGCCACACCTAAAACTAACCTTTACCAATCCTTACATACAACTGTATTTGGACCCGATGGTCGTCCTATGGAAGTGCAAATTCGAACCAAAGATATGAATGCCATTGCAGAAAATGGGGTGGCAGCTCACTGGGCTTATAAAGAATCAACCAACCTTTCAAAAACTTCCGTTATTTTGCAGAATGGTGTTGAGAATGCCTTCCGAATGAAGTGGTTGGAAATTTTGAAATCTTGGCAAGATCCTAGTCTTGATTCCAAAGAGTTTATGGAAGAATTACAATATGACCTTCATGAAGATGAGGTCTTTGTTTTTACTCCTAAAGGAGAAATTATCGAGATGCCAAAGGGGGCAACAGTTCTCGATTATGCATTCAGAATTCATACAGATGTCGGCCTTCATGCTCGTGGTGGTAAAGTAAATGGAAGAATGGTTACACTTCGTACGGAGCTGAAATCTGGAGATCAGGTTGAGATCATTACTGAAAAAAGTTCCAAACCATCTCCTATTTGGTTACGAATTGTAAAAACATCTGGCGCCAGACAGAAGTTACGTGCCTATTTTCGTAAATTGCAAGAGGATTCTCAACGAGAAACCATTGGTTCTGTTCTAGAAACACAATCTCCTTCTATTGATGAAAACACGATCAAAGAAATTAAAAAAGTTAAAATTAAAAAAACACATAAATCGAATGCCCAACAAGAAGAATCCAAAGAGTTTGGAATTTCCGTTGCGGGTTGGAACGATGTGCCAGTTCGTGTTGCTTCCTGTTGCACTCCTATCCCAGGAGATGAAATCATTGGTTTTATCACAAGAGGAAGAGGAGTGAGTGTTCATAAAAAAGATTGTACCACCGCAACTAAACAACTCGAGTGGATGAAAACTATACCTGTACGTTGGGAAGGTCCAGGGGAACCCATTCCAATCCAAATTGAAGTGCGTGCCAAAGATGTACAAGGAATTTACTTATCTATGGTGGAATCAATTTCTAGTACAGAAACAAATATTTTGGAGGCAGGTGCATCATCGCATCCGAATGGAACACTCACCGCCAAATTTATGTTAGAAGTGGATCATTTGGATCAACTAAAAGAAATTTTGGAAAACTTGCGAATGATCCAAGGTGTGGTTTTTGCGGAAAGAGTTAAAAAATAAACCACTGCACTTGGTTTGGTTTTAATTTAAAATAAATTCCTTCTTCAGATTTTGTTTGTGAGTAGTCAATACCTGAGACAAGATCAGTCAAACTTGTTTGGAATTGGATTCCATCGTGAAAAGGAATTCGTCCTGAAACTTCCGAATTTGTTTCATTCCATAGAATTAGTTCAGTCTCATCTCCAGTTTGAATGGCTCTGATAAAAATGGAGATACCGTTGAATTCTTTGTAATTTGGTTGAAAGGTAAGGCTCTTTGCATTTCTTTTGGCGATAGTTTCTAGTGCTCTTTTATAAAATGAATTTGATTCGAAATTAGGTTCTTCCAAATCAGTCTGAACCATTTGGACAGGAATTTTCCGAGTGAGCCCTTGTTCTTGACCTTCGTGAAATAATAAAATACATTCCGAGAAAGAAAGTAAACTAAAGTAAGTATGGGAATTTTCACCAAATTGGTGTTTGGCTCTTTCTTCGTCATGATTTTCTAAAAAACGTATTTTGGATACTTTTGTATTTTCATATAAACTTTGAGAGATAAAGTGAAACTGATTTTCTTTGAGAGCATCATAAAATGATTTATCATAAGTAGCATCAAATCCTAAGTCGAGTAACCGATTTTCCATTCCCCAATATGCTTCTGCATAAAACTTAAAATTGGGAAAGTTTTGCCTAACTGTTTCAATCACTCGTTTCCAATCATATAAAGACTTTTTGCCATGAGTCCTTTCGAAAACATCGGGAAGGAGTAACATAGCCATATCACAACGAACACCATCGCATTGTTTTGCGATTTGTTTTAAAATTTGAATGTGTTTTGTTCCGACATCAGGGTTAGAAAAATCCCATTGGATGGTATCGGTCCAACCATCAAAATAGGGATCTCGTCCGTGAACATATATACATCCATTTGGATGTTTGAATGAGTTTCTCGGTAAAGTCGAATCATCTGCTTTCAAAAACAAATCAGGATCGGAATCCACGATGGGGGAATCAATTGCCATATGGTTTGGAACAAAGTCTAAGATAAGTTTTTTTTTCCAATTTTGTGTGAGTTTGTATACGTTTGTTAGGCTGTCATTTTCACAAACAAGTGGGTCTGCGGTATAGGAAAAAATGGAATAGGGAGATCCATAAATATCTTCTGGTAGAAGGTTTTGTTTTACTGCACGAAATCCTGGCTGGAGATCTGGCATGGAACGTGCGATGGTTTGGGATTTGGGGCTATTTTTCCAAACTCCCATTAGCCAAATTTCATCGGCCCATAAAAAGGGAAGGGAATCTTTAAGAGAATGAAGAGCTATTTCGAGAGGTTCCTTCATTTTTGAACAAAAAAGCCTTGAGCCTATCTCGTACAAACGGATTTGATGGAAGGGATGTTTCATAATAAAGTTCAAATACTCGAGTATAGTTCCTCCTTACGCAAGATAGTTTTGATTGGTTTGACAGGACTTTTATCAATGTTCTTTCTTCAAAACTGTTCTGAAGAAGATACAAAAGAGTCAATGTCAAAGGTGAATGATCTTCCTTGGGAAGGGGATCAGGCTTCCATTCCCAATGCCCTTCGAATGAAAAACCCGGTGGCTGATCCGAAAGCCAAAAAAGGGGGAAAGATTCGGATTTACTCGCACCAATTCCCGAAATCATTAAATTATTATTTAGACCAGTTTACTACTACAGCGCGGATCTTTACCAGTCTATATGAACCTTTGACTGGCTACCATCCACTGACTTTGGAAACCATTCCTCATTTAGCACGGGATTGGAAAATTTCCTCTGACAAAAAGAAATTTACTTTCTAC
Organism: Leptospira montravelensis; assembly: GCF_004770045.1. Lineage (NCBI taxonomy): Bacteria > Pseudomonadati > Spirochaetota > Leptospiria > Leptospirales > Leptospiraceae > Leptospira > Leptospira montravelensis. The sequence goes on along the minus strand of NZ_RQFO01000014.1, from coordinate 85,211 downwards.
TTAGATCCAAATGCTCGTTGGTCTGATGGCAAACCAGTGACAGCAGACGATGTGATTTTTACCTATGACACAATCATGAATCCAAAAAATGGAACAGCAGTATTTCGTGTTTCCTTATCTAGATTTTTAAAACCGATTAAATTAGATGATCTGACAGTTGTTTTTGAAGCAAAGGAAGTTCATTGGAATAATTTTAATGATGTTGCCTCTTCTATTTTTATCTTACCGAAACATCATTTCGAAGGAAAAGATTTTAATAAAGAGAATATGGAGTTTCCAATTGTTTCTGGTCCATATAAAATAACCGAAGTAAAAAAGAATCGTTATATTAAACTAGAGAGAAGAGGGGACTGGTGGCAAAGAGCCTATCCTTTCAATGAAGGCCGCAATAATTTTGACCAAATAGTCTATAAGGTTTATAATGAAGAAGCCGTTGCCCTCCAAGCATTCAAAAAGGGTGATATTGATATTTACCCTGTTTACTCTGCTTACGTCTGGGTTGAGGAAGCGAAAGGGGACTCCTTTGATAAAAATTGGATCGCAAAACAAAGGATCTTTAATTTAAAACCAATCGGATTTCAAGGTTGGGCCATGAATTCGAGGCGACCCATTTTCTCAGATAAACGCGTGCGAGAAGCAATGAACCTACTTGTGGATCGCAAACTGATGATCGACAAACTTGCGTATGGTGAGTATGATCCAACAAACAGCTATTATCCCGATTTTTATTTAGGTGGTGAAAAAAATCCAAACCAACCGTCTGAATTTAATATAGAAAAAGCAAGAAAACTTCTGGCAGAAGCAGGTTGGAAACCTAATGCAGAGGGGATTTTGGAAAAGGATGGAAAACCATTCCAGTTTTCTATTTTGGATCGAGATAAAAAAACAGAAAAGTATTTCACCGTATTTTTAGAGAAAGCAAAGGAAGTTGGGATTCGAGCTTCTATTGACACTTTAGATTTAGCTGCTTGGAGCGAACGAGTTGATAAATACGACTTTGACATGACTTGGGCCGCTTGGGGATCGGGGGTGTTTAAAGATCCTGAGTCACAATGGCTTTCAAAATACGCTGATGAAGAGGGACAACCAAACTTACCTGGATTAAAAATTTCGGAAGTAGACAAACTCATCGAAAAACAAAAAACCGAATTTTCCGTTTCCAAACGAAATGAAATTCTGAAACAAATTGATAGGATTGTTTATAAAGAATATCCTTATGTTTTGTTATGGCATTTACCGAGTACCAGATTATTGTATTGGCAAAAGTATGGAGTTCCGAATTTGCCATTGGGTAAGTATGGCGATGAAAGTTTTTCTTCTGATTATTGGTGGTATGATGAAGAGAAAGATAAAAAATTATCGGAAGCAGTATCTCGTAAGGAAAAATTTACAGATTACGAAGCCATCGTAAGGTGGAAGTAGAACCTAATCGTGTCTGAAAAAAAGGGCCCGATTAAAGGGATACGCGATCGAATCTCGGAACTCTGGAACCAATATCCTAATTGGGGAAAAATTCCCCAATTTTTGGAGTTACTAGAGAAAGGCCTCGACAAAGAGTTGTTTGTCGATCCTGATAAAAAAGAAATCCCCATCCCCCTTGAAGACCTTCCCGTTGATGAAGTATTACGAAAGTCAGGATTCTTTCGTAATTTATATGAAATACTTTTTCCTGTTTCTCATGTATTCCGAATCACATATCGGTATAAACGAGAGTTTTTAGATAACTTTATGCCACTGTCAAAGGATGGATACATCGGTCGAGGTTCCTATAAGTTTGTTTACAAACTTCCTTGGAACCAAGTGGTTAAAATCGGAAAATCAAAGTTACCTTCTGATGCAATATTTGGATCCCTTTTCAAAGAAGTAGGAAGAGATATCTCTCGTTTTTTGAAACCTGAGGAAATTGAACTCAGGGATTATTTAAAAACCAAAACGATCCGTGATTCTAAAAAAGATGAAATTGATTTTAAATTCAAACGTTTGGGTTTAGAAAGATTACATTATTGGAAATTAAAGTCTCTTATTCCAGACCTTGTGGTGCCCACTCGTTTTTTTATGGGGATGCGTGTCAGAAATAATCCATTGGGAATTCCCAACGTCACTCTCACTCCCTGCGACCAACAACCGTTACTTGCTGGTAAACATTTAAAAGAATTCACAATTCGAAATGAAAAGTTAGATCAAAATCCCATTATGGACAAACTGTTTCCGAAATGGAAATTGAATTTTGACTCTCATCGGTTCGGTGTCATTTCTAAATCGAAACTAAAAAAAATAGCAGTGGATTTTAATCGAGTCATAGAAGTGACTAAGTTTTTAGCCGAGGAAGAAAAATTGATTTTTGATATCCATGCGGAAAATATCATCATCACTTTACCTGACTTTGAATTAAAAATTTTTGATTTTCATGTTTTTGATGATTATTTGTATGAACCTTCGGAAGAAAATCCAACACCGGAGATGGATCACATTCAAATCATTGAAGAATTTATCAAATCATTTGAACTGGACTAATCCATGTTGTTTTTTAAACGGAATCTTATTCCTTTTTATTTACTTTCACTAATATTTTTTGTTTTTGCCTTTTACCAAAGTTATAAGTGGAGGTGGATTTGTGATGATGCATATATCAGTTTTGTTTATGCTAGAAATTTATACGAAGGTTCTGGCTTTGTTTTCAATGTAGGAGAAAGGGTCGAAGGATATACAAATTTCCTTTGGACTCTTTTACTTTCCCTCGGTTATTATTTAAAATTAGAACCACAGTTTCTTTCCTTATTCCTGGGTATTATCTTTTACTTGATGACACTTTTTATTTTCTTTTATGAAGAAAATAAAAAATCAATTGGAAAAATTTATCCATTACTCTTAGTGCATTTGTCTTTATTCTTTCATCTTCATATTTTTGCTACCTCAGGTTTAGAAACTTCCCTTTTTACATTTTTGGTTTGTTTTGGACTCCTCTTATGGGAAAAAGAAAAGGTTCTCCTATTTGTTGTGTTTTTATTTTCTGCACTAGTTCGTCCGGAAGGAGCTCTTTTTTTATTCATTGCTTCTCTTGATTGGATAATTCGTAAGCGAAGTTGGACACCGGTTTTATTTGGTGTTTTGTTTCTTGGGTTTTTAAGTTTCCGGTATTTTTATTATGGAGATCTCCTTCCAAATACGTTTTATGCAAAGGGAAATAAAGGAGCTTATTTTTCCCAAGGGTTCTATTATCTTTTATACTTTTTAAAGTCCTATCCTCTTTACCTTTTTGTCTTAGTTCTTTTTGGTTTGCAAACCTACAAACGTTTGAAGTCCCAAAAGGAAAATCGATTTCTCCTTTCTTCAATTCTTTTATACATTTTTTATGTTTTGTATGTTGGTGGGGATTTTATGGGGATTCGGTTCTGGATTCCTATTTTACCATATATATCTTATTTGGCTTTCCAACAAATTCATGATTGGGATTTGGATTCTCAAATTGAGTCCAATAAAAAATCCTATCTTTTATATTTATATTCCAAAAACCAAATCCTTGTGGCTTTTCTTTTTATTCTATCCGCTGCTGTGTATGCAGACCCTTTAAAAATAAAGGGAACGAGAATTCCTGATTGGTTTGGAATCGTCGAAGAACGAATGTTTTATGAGGATCACTTGATTAACACCTCTGGTTATGATACGGATGCACTTTCTGAGTTCCGTGTTGCTTTTTTTGGTGCCCAAGCTCACTTTATTTATTTTTTAAGACCATCTTTTGCGTTTGAGGCGGAGTCTGGATTGACGGATAGAGAATTTGCGAAAAAGAAGGTTTCTGTAAGAGGGAGAATTGGTCATGAAAGTGAATTAGAATTAAAAGATTTACTCGACCGTAAAATTGAGATCTTACTCGACAATCGACTTCATGGAACAAATTTACCGCATATACAATACACTTGGAGGTCTATACCAATTACGTTTTATCTTTTATCCTACGAGCCTGCCAAAATGAATTCTCTTTGTATACGTAGTGATTGGAATTGTTCTGATTTATACCAATTAATGTTTGAGAATCACTGGGACAAAACACAACGAAAAATGTTTGTTGAGACCAATGGAATTCGATAATGAAATTCTACTTCCTTATGGAAGAATCCGGTTTGGTACTGCCGGCAAACAAAGTTTAGACTGTTTGAAGAAATTATTTCCTTCTTATCCCAAAAATCCAACAACCTGGAAAGAATATACGGAAATTTGGGTGAAAGAAAAATTTGATTCTCCACTACCAAACGTTTTCACACTCAACCAAGTGCACGGAGATTCTCTCCACCAAGTATTACCGGATCTAGTTTACACAAATTCGGAATTAGTCCTGGAGGGAGATGGGTTGTATACGGAATTGCCGAATTCCATTCTTGTGGTTCGCACAGCAGACTGTGTTCCAGTCTATTTATATTCAAACAAACGACCGTTTGTTGCCATTGTCCATTCTGGTTGGAAGGGAACAAGTTTTGGCATTACTGAATTAATGATTGAGAGGGCCATTCAGTCCGGTTTTTCTGAAGAGGAAATTTATTTAGAAATTGGGCCTTATATCCAAGGTGCCGATTATGAAGTTGAAAAGGATGTTGCCAATTTATTCATTCCGTTAGGAAAGGAAGTTTGTCACGAGAAAGGAAAGGGAAAGTTTTTACTCGATGTGGGCCTTGCGATTGAAACTAGAGTGAAAGCACGTTTTCAAAAAATCGGTGGGATAAATAATTTACGGACAAATGTTTTCCAGAGCCCTCTTTACTTTAGCCATAGAGCCAAAGAAGAAGGCAGGAATCTAAATTTTATACTTTGGGAATCTTAAGAAGAGTTTCTTTGATTTTCTCTAGAATTTTTTCTCGTTTGATTGGTTTGACAATATAGTCCATCGCCCCGTTTTCGAGAAGTGCCTTGATGACCGAAGGTGTGTTTTCTTCGGAAATAAAGAGAATCCTAGGAAGAACACCCATTTCTTTCATATCCCAGAATGCTGCGTAACCATCTACCTCAGGAAGAAAAATTTCAATGGTCACAAGATCAATCTGTTGGCGATTGTCTTTGTACATTTGCAAAAGTTCTTTTCCCGTTTCAGCAACTCCAATGATTTTGAAACCTTCCGATTCCAAAATTTGTTGGAGTTGTTTGGATTGGAATTTGGAATTCTCAGCAATGAGAATTTGGTATGGTCTGCCTGTCGGTCCGATGCCTGTTTGCATAATAGTTCTTCCGTAGTTTATCCAAGTGCCTTTTCGATTTCAACACCAATTTCTTTCGTACCGAGGACAGATGTGCCTTCTTCGGCAATATCTCTCGTGCGAAAACCCTTCTTTAGAACCGTTCGAATGGCATTTTCAATTGCCACCGCTTCTGTTTCTAATCCAAACGAGTATCGTAACATAAGGGCTCCCGATAGGATTTGTGCGATAGGGTTTGCAATCCCTTTCCCTGCAATGTCAGGAGCGGATCCGCCCGATGGTTCATAGAGCCCAAATCCTGATTCAGATAGGGAAGCCGAAGGTAACATTCCTATGGACCCTGTAATGATGGATGCTTCGTCCGATAGAATATCTCCGAACATATTTTCACAAAGCATCACATCAAATTGTTTTGGTTTTACAATGAGCTGCATAGCTGCATTGTCCACATAGAGATGTTCTAAGGTGCAATCAGAGTATTCCGCTTTATGGAGCGCTACAACCACTTCTCTCCACAACACAGATGTGGTGAGAACATTTGCTTTATCAATACTTGTTACTTTTTTATTTCGTTTTCTTGCAGCATCAAAAGCGGTGCGTGCAATTCGTTCGATCTCACGACGAGAATATCTCATAGTGTCGAAAGCAAATTCTTCGGGTCCACTTCCTTCTCTCCCTTTTGGTTTTCCAAAATAGATCCCGGAAGTTAATTCCCTAAGGATTAAGATATCGAGGCCATCACCGATGATGTCACCGCGGATGGGACTTGCTTTTTTTAGTTCTGGATAAATGATCGCAGGTCTTAGGTTTGCAAATAAATCAAAATGTTTACGTAAAGGGAGTAGGGCACCACGTTCCGGTTGTCTTTCAGGAGGAAGGGTTTCCCATTTTGGTCCACCAACAGATCCAAAAAAGATAGCACTGGATGATTCACATAGTTTTAGAGTTTCCTCAGGAAGTGGAAATCCTGTGGCATCGATGGCTGCCCCACCAACTAATGCATGTTCAAAGGTAAATTCAGAAGATTTGTTTCCTAATGCTTTTTTGACCACTGATAGGGCCACGTCCATTACTTCTGGTCCAATTCCGTCACCGGCAAGTACTGCTACTTTTTTCATTTCATATCCTTTAATACTGATTCTAAAATATCCAATCCTTCTGTCGCTTTTTCAATGCTCAAGATGAGAGGAGGTATAATTCTAATGACATTCCCAGCTGTACTATTCACAACAAGGCCACGTTTCAAACATTCTTCTACTACAGGTCTTGATTCGGAATACAATTCCACACCTATATGTAATCCACGTCCCCTGACTTGTTTGATTTTTCCAGTTGATTCCATCATCGTTTTCAAACGTGCAAACATTTGTTCTGAGATTGTGGAAACATGGTCGAGTAAGTTTCGTGATAAAATGATTTTGAATGTTTCGTAGGCGGCAACACAGGCCAAATGATTTCCACCAAATGTTGAGCCATGCATCCCTCGTTCTAAAACTCCTTCGTATTCTTTTGCTACGACAAGAGCACCAATGGGAAATCCGGAACCAAGAGCTTTGGCAAGAGTAAAAGCATCCGGATACATTCCGTAATGTTCAAAACAAAACATCTTTCCTGTTCTTCCCATTCCCGTTTGGATTTCATCAAAAACAAGTAGGGAACCTGTTTCTTCAGTGAGTTTACGAGCTAAATTCACAAACGATTGGCTGAGTGGAATGACTCCACCTTCTCCAATGATGAGTTCCATAATGATTCCGGCTATGGACTCGCCGTATTGGTCAAAGGCTTGGATGAGAGAGTCTTCGTTATTGGCTTCTACAAAGTAAACATCAGATGCCAATTCCCCAAATCCATTACGAACAGCTTCGTTTCCTGTCATGGTCATGGCAGAAAGAGTTCTGCCATGAAAACTAGAGTGGAGGGCAAGGATCACGGGTTTATCAATGTTTTTTTTCACCCCATGTCTACGCATGAGTTTAAAAGCGGCTTCGTTTGCCTCAGTTCCTGAGTTACACAAAAATACTTTTCCAGGAATACTATTTTCGATGATGACCTCGGCAAGTTTTGCTTGTTCTTCCGAGTAATAGAGGTTCGATGAATGGAGGATTTTGTCCATTTGGTTGCGCATGGCTTCAATTAAGTCTGCTTCCCCGTGGCCTAAATTGGAAACTGCGATCCCTGCAAGAAAATCAATATAACCTTTGTTATCTTGATCGAAAATCATCTCTCCAACGCCATACTCAAAAGCTACCGGATAACGGTTGTATGTGTTTAAGAGGAATTTATCAGAGAGTTTTTTGATTTCTTCGAATTTGGTTTTGGTATCGTTGCTCATTTTAGGCCTGCTAGTTGTAAAAATTCTGTTTCTGCTAAGGAAATTTCTTTCCCAAGAGACTCCCATAAACCGGAAATCTCGGATTGTTTTTTTGGTTTTTTTAAGGAAGCAAAGGAAGAGTAAACTTTTACCTTTGGTTCTGTTCCCGAAGGACGAATGGTGAGTTTGGCATTTCCTTCCAGTTCCACTTGGATGACATTGGATTTTGGCATTCCTTTGAACACAGAAGTTTTGGCTTTCCCATCAGCTTTTTGTGTTTCGTAATCAAGGACTCCCACAACCTTTCTTTCACCAATGGTTTTCCCAATTAAGTTTTCTGACCTAAGTGTCTCTATGGATTTTTTAATTTTGTCTTGGCCCGAACTTCCTTCCAAGGTCAAAGAATACAAACTTTCACGGTACAATCCATATTTTAAATAAATCGCATTGAGGTAGGAAAGGAGGTCTCCTTTTTCAGCAAGGATTTCTACAAAGAGTAAGGCGCTGGATAACGAATCTTTGTCTCGAACAAAGGGTACAGGTAAGTATCCATAAGATTCTTCACCACCAAACAAGAAGACATTATTTTTCTTTGATTCAATTTGTTTCATCTCTTCTGCGATATATTTGAACCCTGTAAGTACGTTTTTGATTTTGATTCCGTTTTTTTTCGCAATCGCTTCTTGTAAGTCAGTTGTCACAATGGTTTTTACCAAATGATAGACTTTGGTTTTAGATTTTTTTCGTTCGGAAAGGTAAGCTGCCATAATCGAACCAATTTGGTTTCCATTGAGATATTCGTATTCCCCATCAGGGCGTCGAACTCCCACTCCAAGTCTATCCGCATCTGGATCTGTGGCAATGAAGGTGGCTGCTTTTTTCTTTTTGGCATAAAACTCACATAAGGCGAGAGCTTCTTTTTCTTCTGGGTTTGGGTATTTTACGGTTGGAAATTCCCCATCCGGTTTTTTTTGTTCAGGAACAAGAAAAACCGATTTATATCCAAAGAAATTTAACATTTCTTTCATATAATCTCCACCAGTGCCATGTAACGGTGAGTATACGATTCCTAAATCATTTCTTGTTTTGGGTTTTACTGAAGAAAGGATCCCTGCTTGTTTTAAATCCTTTAAATAGGTTTTGAAAACTACCGGTCCTACCGGTTTTACGAATTTTTTATAATCTTTGTCTGTTTTTTTGACAAGAGGAATTGTCGACCAGTCACTGTTCCCACTAATCCTTCCAATGATAAGTGAGTCATCTGGAGGAACCAGTTGCCCTCCGTCTGCAAGGTAAGCTTTGAACCCATTGTATTCGGGTGGATTATGAGATGCCGTGATGACAATCCCACCACTTGCTTTGTAATAACGAATGGCATAAGAGAGAAGTGGGGTAGGAGTTACCTTAGGAAAAATATATACTTTAACACCTAGTTTGGCGGCAATGCCCGCAGAGAGTTCTGCAAATTCTTTAGAGAGCCTTCTTGAATCATAAGCGATGACGATGGAGGCATCTTTTTTAGTATCTCTTAAATAACTAATAAAACCAAGAGCAGCGCGACCTACTGTGTAGAGGTTCATCTTGCCGATTCCATTTCCAATTTTTCCCCGAATTCCCCCCGTTCCGAACGTGAGTGGACTTGCGTAGGCATCGACGAGTTCCGAACGGATCCCCGCCTTCCAATCTTCGAGAGCCTTTTTGGCTTCATTCTGGATTTCCGATGAAAAAGGTGATTTCGTCCAAGATAGGATATTGTCTTCTGGTTTCAACATAGCTTACATACTAATCTTTTGAAGCTAAGTAGTCTGGAAATCAATTTTGGAACCTAGAGAATTTTTCATTGAAGACCGATTGGAACGTTTCCGCCTAAAGGCATTTTGCAATTTAGGGGAAAGTGGACTTGGTTTTTTTCGTTTAGAAGAAGTGCTAGGGATGGCAAATGTTTCTTACTCGGAACTTCTGGACATTCCTATGAATGATGCACCGAACCAAGGTTCCGGGGAATTACGTAAGGCAATTGCCAATTTGTATCCCGGTGTTTCGCCAAAACAAGTCCTTGTCACTACGGGAACTGGTGAGGCCTTGTACTTGGCATTTCATCTCATGGTAAAACCCAAAACCAAGGTGGCTCTCATTTGGCCTGCCTTCCAAGCATTGTATGAAATTCCCAAAATGTTAGGAGCCCAAATCATTCAGGTGCCGCATGAAGTCGCATTCCTAACATCTACTTGGAAAGAAATTGATGCCGATCTTTATATCTTAAACCATCCTCACAATCCTACAGGAAAAACTTTTCCAGATTCCGAATGGGAGAGTCTTCTCGGTTGGTTTCGCGAAAAAAAGAAACAAGTTCTCTTTGATGAACACTACCGATTTTTACCAAGTGTCGGATTGATGGGAAAGACAGGAGTGGATCCAAACCATTCTTTTTATGGCACTGGTTCCTTTACTAAATGTTTTGGAGTCACAGGGCTTAGGGTAGGATGGCTGATTGCAGAGGAATCTTTTATAACAAGGGCCCGTTCTTTTAAAGATTACTTAACTCATACTGTTTCTCCCATTTCCGAAAAAATTGCCCTTGGACTTTTGGAAAATAAAGAATCGTTTTTACCTGGGATCCAAACGCGGGTGAGAAACAATATCGCAAAGTTTACTTCGCATTGGAAGGAACTTCCCCTTACCAAAGACTTTACTATACCGCAAGGGGGACTTGTGGGTTGGCTTATGTTAGAGCCGGGTATATCTTCCGAAGCATATGCCGATAGGCTTTTTGAAAAAACAGGTGTTTTTGTTTTGCCTGGATCTAATTTTGAAGAAGAAGGTTTCCTTCGCATTGGTTTTGGGGAAAGTGAAGAGAGGATGGCAGAAGGTCTTCTTCGGTGGAAAGAATGTACGGATCTCATTTAAAGTCTAGTTTACAATTGTTTCCTGGAATTGGAGAAAAAAAAGAGAAACAACTGTTTGGTGTGGGTGTATATGATTGGGAATCTCTAATCCAATACCAAAAACAAAAAAATGATCCTCTCCTTCCTTCTGTTACCATTTTAGAGGAACGCCTCGAAGTATTAGAAGAACAATTGTCCGAGGCAAATTTTAGTTTTTTTACGACTGAACTTCCGAGTCTCGAATACTGGAGGTTATGGCAAAATTTTCCCGAACGATTTTGTTTTTTAGACATTGAAACCACGGGAATTTCGGAATCCTCTGTCACTACAGTTGTGAGTCTCTACCAAGACAAACGGATGTTAACTTTTGAAAGAGGAAAAGGTTTAGAATTTCTTTTTGATTCTATTTCTCCTGAAGACATCCTTGTGACTTACAATGGGAAAAGGTTTGATGTTCCCTTTTTAGAAAGGGAATTTCGGTACCGAGTCAAAAATCCGCAACTGGATTTGATGAATCTTTTGCATTCGATTGGAATCAAAGGGGGACTTAAAAAATCGGAAGTGATCCTTGGTCTGGTTCGACCCGATGAAATAGCCGGAATGGATGGAAGACAAGCTCCACTCCTTTGGTTTGAATACCAAAGGACTAATAACAAAGAAGCTTTAGAAAAACTAATCGCTTACAACAGAGAAGATACTAAAAATTTAGAAATTGTTTTGGAAAAAACAATAAATCGCCTAACAGAAAACCGTTTGTTTTAGTGTGGCCCGTACATATACTCTCTGAGTATACTCATCTCTGCCTGTGTCCTAGTCAGTTTGGTTTTGACTGCATCTCCAATGGAGATAAGACCAATGATTTTATCCCCGTCAAGGACTGGCATATGGCGAAAACGTTTTGTGATCATATTGTTTAAAATATCATCTACGTCTTCTTCGGGCCCTGCCACAGTGAGTTGAGTGGTCATTACATCTTTGAGTTTGATTTTGTCTAGGTTGGCATGGTCTTTGGCAACCACTCGCATGAGATCACGTTCCGTAAAAATTCCCACCAGTTTTCCCTGGAAAGTAACAATGAGAGATCCTACTTTTGCACCCACCATCATCTGGGTGGCTTCCAATACATTTCTATCTTCTTCGATGGAAAGAACAGAGGACGCTTTGTCTTTTAGAATATCTTTTACGGACATGCCTCAAGGTTTATAGGAATTCTAACTAGATAGCAAGAAATTTTTGGAATGGTAAGGAAAGTGAAACGGGTTTTTGGAGCGTATCGGGATCGAACCGATGACCTTCTGAATGCAAATCAGATGCTCTCCCAGCTGAGCTAACGCCCCGTATCATAATGGGCCTGACAAGATTTGAACTTGTGACCCCTCGCTTATCAAGCGAGTGCTCTAACCAACTGAGCTACAGGCCCGGGATACGAACAGTATTTTTCGAGAGGGGTCTATGGGCAATCTTTTTTTAAGATTATTTTAAGAAAGAAAACTAGAAAAAATCAGAGTGAAATTTCTAAGATTAGGTCATCTAACAAGAGTAATGCCGATGGATTCCATTGGAATACTCCATCCTCTACTCTACAAAGTCCTTTTTTTTCCCAACCCTCAATGGTTTTTAAATATTTTGATTTGGATTTTGGATCCAAATAGGTATCAATAAAATCCAAATACCGAAAGGGAGAAAACAATCGAAATAATGTGAGACTAAGTTCTGTCGTAGGATCAATAGATTCATACTTGGTTGATGTTTCTTTTTTCTGATAGAGTCCGGCATTCCTGGGATTCCCATACCGATGTCCTGCAATCATCCCATGTGCTCCAGGGCCAATGCCTAAATAAGGTTCATAAGTCCAATACTTCAAATTGTGTAAAGACTCAAATCCTGGTTTTGCATAATTGGAGACTTCGTACCAAAGGTATCCTTGGTCTTTTAATATCTTTGGCAATTGGATTAGGATTTCGGATTGCAAGTTTTCTTCCGGTTCTGTTTTTTTGTGATCGGTTACATCGCGAGAATACTGGGTTCCCTTTTCTAAAGTTAAAGAATACAAACTCAAATGGGGAAGGCCTGCCTTTAGAAAAAGAGATAAGTCAGATAAAAATGATTCTTTCGTAACACCAGGAATTCCATACATCAAATCAATTCCCACACGTTTGATGGGAGATTTGGTAAGCACATCTACAAGAGAATGGTAACGGTCTGCATCATAATGACGGCCGAGGAATTCGAGTCCTTTTTTTTCTAAGGTCTGAACACCCACATTCACACGGTTGATCCCAATGGAGTTGTATTCGGCAAGGAGTTCAGAACTTAAATCTTCGGGATTGACTTCGATCGATATCTCTGGATTGTCCGAAAAAGAAAACTCGGATCTTAAAAAATCTAAAAGGTCTTTCCAGTGTTTTCCAGAAGCTTTGGAAGGAGTACCGCCACCAAAAAAAACAGTATCAATGGTGCGGTTTTTAATTTCTGGAAAATGGTTGGCCCTGTCTAAAATTTCCTTTTTGTAGGACTGGAAAAGCGACTTTTCATCGTTAGCTGGCGCAGCGCCAATTCCTTCAGAATAAAAATCACAATAATCGCATTTTTTAAAACAATAGGGGAAGTGGACATAGACTCCCAAATAAGAATTTCGGACTTGCCAGATGGACTGTTTCTCTAATATTTCCATGAGTATGAAATGGATGGTATCCGTTCTTATTTTTTTGGGTATCTCTACCTTTCCGATCCTTTCACAGACAGTTATAGGACCAAATCAAAACTTTGTTTGGGAGGGATTTTCTTTTGTATTTCCTGAAACTGTAGTGGTAAAATTGGAAACTACCGCAAACAAAAAACTGTCTGTTTATCCAGCCAAACGAGACGGTTTTTTTATGGTAGTGCGAACTCTTCCCTGGAACGAACCATTGATTGACAAATTTCTTTGGAAAGAATCGGTTTTTACTCGGGGAACCGAACCCAAAGAAATCCAGAAGACTGTAGGAAACCTAAACTTTCAAATTTTCCAAGCCGACCAAATACGTAACCAAAATGCCCTCCGTAACCAAGTGTGGATTGGCCTGGATACAAAACCTGGACTGTGGATTTGGATCCAATGGAAAACCGATCGCAAAGATCTCACAGAATTCTTTGAATCCAACCTGTTTCTTCCGCTTTAGGCTCCAATCTTTTGTTTTATGCTTGTCTCTACTTATTTCCCCGAAAGATTGGAAGTCAGTGGGGCCTATAGCTCAGTTGGTTAGAGCAGCAGACTCATAATCTGCGGGTCGAAGGTTCGAGCCCTTCTGGGCCCACAAAATAGGAAAGGTAACGATATTCTATGGAGTTTTATGAAGTAAAAATCTCAGATATCAGCCTGACCAATGTGGGTTTTGCTGTATTTTTACGACCAAAAGATTCGGACGACAAACGTGTGGTTCCTATCTTTATAGGTCCACTCGAAACCCACTCCATCACTACTGTCATCGATGGAACCAAACCACCAAGACCCATGACACATGATCTGATGTTGTATATGTTAACTTCACTTGGTGCCACGGTTCTTAAAATCACCATCGAAGAAATCATCGATAGCACCTTTTATGCCAAAATCCAACTGCGCAAAGACGAAGAAATCATTACTTTGGATGCAAGACCCTCTGATTCCATCGCCCTGGCTTTACGTGCCAATGCGCCAATTTATATCGCTAAATCAGTGTTAGATGAAACGGGGATTATCATGAAAGAAGATGAGATCCAAGGGGAGAGTATTTCTTCAGAGAAAAAAATCCAAGCATTGCCAAAATCAAATCTTCAAATTTTAGAAGAAACTTTGGAAAACGCTTTAAAAACTGAAGATTACGAAACCGCAGCAAAAATCCGAGACCAAATCAAAAAGCTTATCGAAAACAGTTAAGGAGAAGGGAGACCTTTACTTAACTATGTCACATAGAAAATCCGTACATTCGAATTTTTTAATTGTAATCCCATATCAATTTTCCTAAACTTAGAATCCAAAAATAGGGGTCTTTCCCCTTTATAGGGAAGTTGTATGGAAAAATTGGTTATGGATGTTGTCAATGCTGGAATCGCACTCTTTCGTTCCGGTGAAGAAAAGTTAAAAACTGCAGTTGTTGATTTAGAGAAAGTTTATAATGATCTTAAATCGAAAGGAGAATTGGACAAGTCAGCTGAGTCCCAAAAGATTCGTGACCTTTTAAGTAAAACGATAGCAGATGCACAAGGAGCTATCGGGAAAACAAATGCAAGTTATGATGAAGTGCTTGCTAAACTTCAGGCAAATTACCAATCAATTTACCAACAAATTGATACGGCAATCCCACCTCAAGTGAAAGAAAAGTTAAAACAAACGTTAGATGAACTAAAAGTTTTGATCGAAAAAGCAAAAACGAAATAGTTTTTTATTTTTGATTGTGAAATTTAAGAAGAGGCCACAGAGTTTTCTGTGGCTTTTTTTATTTGTGCTTAGAGATTAGTCTAGATGAGTACGTCCCCAAAACGAATCAAGTTCATACTTTTCCTGATTGTTTTTACTGACATGATGGGTTTTTCTCTCTTGTTTCCATTGTTCCCCAAAACCTTAGAATACTTCTTATCTAAAGGTGATGATACTTTGTTCAGAATGTTCTATTCCGCAGCAAACCTTTTGTCTTTTGGTGGAGATACAAAATACACCTTTGTCTTGTTCGGTGGAATTTTGGGAAGTATTTATAGTTTTTTACAGTTTATCGCGGCCCCTCTGTGGGGTAGGTTTTCTGACCATTCAGGCCGGCGAGCCATTTTACTTTTCACAACTATTGGGAATACCGTTGGATATTTGCTTTGGTTGTTTTCTTCACAGTTTTGGATGTTTGTCCTTAGCCGTGTCATCACGGGAATGATGGGGGGAAACCTATCTGTGGCATCGGCCGCAATGGCTGACCAAACCGATGAAAAATCAAGAGCCGCTGGAATGGGTTTATTAGGCGCAGGCATTGGACTTGGGTTTGTGATGGGTCCTCTCCTGGGGGGAATTAGTTCCCAGTGGACATTTCTAGATTCCTTTTATAAGGAAGGATCGATGGTTGTGTTTCCCGCTTCTGCTTTATTTGCAATTTTAGTTTCTCTTCTCACGGTCATTTTAGTTTTTGTATTTTTGCCACATAACAAACCCGATGTAGTGCCTGAAAAAGAAATCCATCCTTTCCTCTCTTTGAAAAAAATCGAATCCAGGAATTTAGTTCGTATTTCTTTACTTAATTTGTTATTTGTGCTTAGTTTTTCTGGATTTGAATTCGTTGTGAATTTTTTTCTTTCTGATACCTTCCAATTTTCTCCCAAAGAAATTGGATTTACTTTTTTATATATCGGAATCATCATCATACTCGTGCAAGGTGGTGTCGTGCGCAGGCTTTCTGGGAAAATATCGGAAAAACGAATTTCTCTTTATGGGGCCGTATCTGTAGTAATTGGAATGGGTTTACTTGTTAGTTTTGGAACCAATTTTACGGGATTATTTGTTTCCTTATTCTTTTTAGCATTTGGAAGTGCACTGGTCAATCCAGGATTATCTTCTTTTGCCTCACTAGAAAGTGGGAAGGGAGATTTAGGTAGGTCACTAGGACTCTTTCGAAGTTTTGGTTCCCTCGGAAGAGCCGTGTCTCCAGTCGTATTCTCATTGTTATACTTTCAAAAAGGACCTAGTCTGGCCTTCTTTGTATCCTTTGTCCTTCTTATTGGGTTTGGATTTTTACTGTTTATACAAAAAGAAAAAACAACCTCTTAAAGAAACGATTCCAATTTGGCACGAAGCATAGGAAACATTAGTTTCTCATCTAACTTCTCTCCTGTCAGGGAAGTGCGAAGGAGGAAACTATCTCGAATTTTGCCGTCAAAACTATTAGCAGTAAAACTAATGATATCGATTCCTAAGTGAAAAAGAGATTCTGTAATTTGAAATAAAATTCCGGGAGTGTCTTTCATTCGTAAATCCATAACGGTAAAATCAGAAGAGATTGGATTATAGAGTTTGAGACTTGCTTCAGAATCTCCGATTTTACGAACCAGGACTTCTTCTTTTGCATTTTCTCGTAAATACATGGCAACGGTTTTTCCCTCGTAAAACAGAGAATAAAGATCGGTTCTGATTTTTGACAAAAGTTCTTCCGTCATTTCGCCCCCGTCCCAACTGCGGATCACAAATAAATCTTGGACATGACCATCGCTTGCAGTTTCTGCCACTGCTTCTAAAATATCCCATCTATGGTTGTATAACACAGAGGTGACGCGGTAGAGAATTCCTAAATCATCCTGCGAAAGGGAAATTTTCAGTAAGGTTGTATCTTTTCTTGGGACACAAGAAACATGTAGGATGGGCTTTTTGATTTCTTGCATAGTCTGGGCCATAAAACTCTCCCTTTTAATCAGCATTCTGTTTGAAAAATGAACACATAGGCCTGGTAGAAACCAGCTCGGGTGCTAAAATTGCTGTTTCTAAGAGAGGTGCAAAATTGGTGCCAAGTTGTAGTTAAAAGGTAAATTTTGCACCAAACATTACAGACTGTACGTTTTGTGCGACAATAGCTTCCAAGGTAAGTTTCGTAATGAGGGCGTTTACTTCAATTCCGGCAATGAGAAAGTTTGTTGTGTTGGGTGCCTGGGACTTTCCGCTTAAATCCATAGTTAGAGTTCCCGATTTCATTTGCCCCAGAGCTGAGGAGGGGATTTGAGCGGCAATTTCTGGAGAGAGGGATGCAGAAACTGCATTAGAATCGAGAGCTAAATTGATGGGACCAGACCTTGATAAATTTAAATTGGAATTTCCGAAGTTCATAGAAGTTCCCGCTCCGGCAAAGAGTGTAAAGAAGTAGAACATTCGAAAACCAGTTCGAATGTCTAGTGGAACACTTGTTACTGTGCTTGAATAATTGAATTTAGTGGAGCCACCCCAAGTTCCAATCGCAGGACCAAGTGTTAAAGTTTGTGTTTTATTATCATTATAAGTTAAATCGATTACTTGTCTTTGGTAATGGAGTCCCAGTCCCATAGATATTCCCGAAAATTCGAATAATCCAATTCCATCGGAATAGTTTTCGATAATATGAAATCTTAATGTAAATCCACCTGAAGTGATGTCCCCACCGAGTTCCACATTTTTGTTTTGCGCCTCTAAAGCTTTCTGCACATCACCTTGTGCAAAATTAAATTTGAATCCATGTAGATATAAGTTAAAACGATGTAAAAAGGTTTTTAGTTCTGGTTCTGTATCGGATGGGCCTCCACCCATTAACCAACCAAGATTGATCGCCACAATAAAGTTAGGTGCTAATGCAGCTCCTACATTCGGAAGTTTTTGAAAACTAAGACTTTGGTAGGCAACGTTGATATCTTCTTTCTGTTGACCGGCAAGAGAGATACCAAGCCCCACTTGGAAACGATTTACAATACCTGGACCCATTAGTGATGAGTTAATATTTGATACAACAGCTGCTTCAGACATGGTTGCGAGAACTTTGTCTGTGTATTGGAATTGTAAGGCTTGGTCTACGCTATTTAGCTGAGTTTGAATGGTGGTTGGTAGAATTCCGCAGGCATCTCCAGTACAAGTCACTTTTGCATGGACGAGTCCATTAGGGACAAACACCAAACTGAATGTGAGGGAAAGGATACCAATACGTAATTTCATGTCACCCCTAGTATACCAAATATCGGAGATTGGTCTATGCTTTCTTAACAAATGGACAGGGATCTATTTCCTAGTTTACAAGTGAGAAATTCTATAGAACATGAAAACTATGGCACCGATCCAAGAAAAACGGAAATATGTACGAGTACAACCGCTAGAAAATGAACCAGTAGAAATCCATTTGATGGGAACCACCCTTTTGGATGTTTTGGTGGCAAGTGACATAAGTATGGGTGGTATCGGGATCATTGCACCAAACCATTTTGATGAATGGGATATGAATGAAACAGTGGAAATCCTTGTGGCACTTCCTGGAGATTTAGAAGATTTTCTGGCCCGTGGTGTGATCAGGCAAGTGGGGAAAAAATCAAAGGAATCTGGTGTATACGGGGTTCAATTTACGGAAATTGGCACTAAAGGAAAACAAGACTTACAGGTTTATGTGAACCGTATGGTGCGGCAAGGTCGAGAAGTAAAATAAAACAATCTGGTTTAAACTTGGAATTTCTTTGAGACCAATGGTATCACCTGCCAAATATTGGTTTTGATTTTCTCTATTATTTATTTCCAAACTCATCGTTAGAATTATTCTAATAATTGTATTTACATAAAGTTCCAAATGTTAGCATATATTAATGTTTGGAGGTTGTTGTATGGCAATGTTTCGACTATCAGGTGTTTCTAGGTTAGACCAACTCAAAATATATGCACCGATTTTTTTACAAGGCTTAGAAGATTCTCATAAACGAGAATTGATGATTACAGACCAAGCTTCCAAGGTTCTTTCCACGTTACGAAAACTTTGTGTACCCGATTTAAATCAAAGTTATTTTGCCTTCCAGTTAAATGTAGATTCAATTAAAGAAAATGAATTAAAAGTTTATGGAAAACCGATGGTTTCGCTCATCCAGAATTTATTAGATAACCATTTGGCCATGCCAATTTTTTATTTAACCAGAGTAGAGGAGGTGGAAACTGCAAATCTAATTCCATCTTTTCCATCAATGATTGGACCAATCCAAGTGGAATTGGCCATTGTATCATATTCTGGAGATAGGTTCGAAGAAAAGTATGCATTGGCCTTCAATGCAATTGCTGCAAGATCCTTTGTTAATCTCCAAAACTTTTTAGTAGATAATTATAAATGGGAAACATCCGATTTTTTTCTAATTCAGAAAGAAGTTTTAAACTTAAAACCGCAATCAATCATAAGTAAGTTATTGGAGGAATTTGAAACTCCCTTTGGAATTCAGTTAGAATTTAAAGAGGAATTAGTAGACTATTTGGAACAAGGGTTTCTTAATTCTGAAATTTATTATTTTATACCTTCTGTGGGTTGGATATATTATGATACAACAGAACCAATACAAAGAGAAGGAGAGTATTCTCCTTTTTTTGAACAAATGATTGTTCCCAAACTTTTAGAATTAGAGCCAAGTTTAAAAGAGCCATACGAATTAATGAAAACCAAAATTTCTGAAACAAAGTTTGATGAACTAAGAAGTAAAACTTACTTACCTCAGGTTGAATTTGCAGAAACAATTGATTCCGTTTTTACTAAAGAATCAACTCCCATTCTGGAGTTTGTTAAAATTTACCATTTACTTTGTTCGAAAGCCGAAAAATTGTCTGAAGAAAAGGCCGAAAGAGAAGCAAAACAACATTTTGATATTCTGTATACAATGATGAAAATGGGTGATAATTTCATCAGTAGATTTTTGTTAATTGGTCAAACTTTGTATTCAGGAAGAGACCGTGTCATTGAAGCCCTAAAAAACGCAGATGATGTTATGCATTGTGAGTATTATTTTAATTCAACATTCTATTGGGTTTTTCTTTCGAAAGATATTGGTTCTGTCAATATCGTATTGGATAAAATCATCGAACAATATTATGAAGGGGATCATACACTTTATATTTTTGAAGTGTTAATGGAAAAATATCCAGAAGTAAAAAAGAGTTTTTTATCAAATCAAAAGTTTAAAAATTTATATAAAGTGGCTAAAAATAAAGTTTATTGGAAACAAGTTTCTATTTTTCAGCGAATGTTTCGATTTTTTATCGGTGACGAATTTCCGGTCGATTGGGAAAAAAATATCCTGTCTAAGGTCAAATACACCCAAATGAAAGCTAAGTATCTACCTCGTGTCAATAAAACGAAACATACATGAATTCTGTTGGAACCTGGAATATTGGACTTGCCAAAAAAAACTTTTGTCTTCATTTGAGAGATAACCGTTAGGGGTGCTATTTCCTTTGCTCTATTTTAATATGGGCGGGGGTTGGCTGAGAAATACCCTTTTTGAACCTGATCCTGGTAATGCTTGCGAAGGGAAACGTGGAAGATAAAAAAAATCGAATAAGGTGTTTTTTCCTTAAAGATTTACTGTAAAGTGTTTCTCTTCGTTTTTGTTTTCTCAAGTCCTCCATTGGGTCAGATCCGGTTAAGGAAACCTGACTATGGAAACAAACACCAACCATCCCATCACCATTCCAGAAACAACCATTACACTTTCTAACAATACAAAGTTTCAGTCTTACCGAACCGAAGGTATGTTTTGTATTCACGAAAATGAATACGATTATAAAAAAGGAATCCCAAAACTCCGAGAACCCTGGATCCAATCAAGGGAAACAAGGGGAGATAAGAATTTTTCCCAACTGTATTATGCCAAAAGAGATATCATTACAGAAGAGATGATGTATGTGGCCAAAAGAGAAGGGATGGCACCGGAATTTGTTTTGAACGAGGTAAAAATTGGGAGAGCTATCATTCCATCAAACAAACGTCATACGGAACTCGAACCGATGATCATTGGTAAAAAGTTTTTGGTGAAAATTAACGCCAATATTGGAAACTCAGCAATCCTATCTTCCATCGAAGATGAAGTGGAAAAACTTCGTTGGGCCTTACATTGGGGAGCTGACACAGTGATGGATCTTTCGACTGGGAAAAATATTCATGAAACCAGAGAATGGATCATCAGAAATTCTCCAGTCCCAATTGGAACCGTTCCTCTTTACCAAACTTTAGAAAAGGTAAAAGGAAAGGTAGAAGATCTAAACATAGGTGTATTTTTAGAAACTTTGGAGGAACAGGCCGAACAAGGTGTGGATTATTTTACCATCCATGCCGGTGTGCTTCGGGATTATATCCATCTAACTAACAAAAGAATTACAGGGATAGTTTCTAGGGGAGGGTCTATCCTTGCTAAGTGGTGTAATCATCATAAAAAGGAAAATTTCCTTTATGAACATTTTGATGCGATCTCTAAGGTCATGCAAAAATACGGTGTTTCCTATTCTCTTGGAGATGGCCTAAGACCAGGTTGTATCAATGATGCCAACGACGAAGCTCAGTTTGCGGAACTCAAAACTTTGGGAGAACTGACCAAACGTGCTTGGGCAGATGATGTGCAAGTGATGGTAGAAGGTCCAGGTCATGTTCCAATGCATCTGATTCAGGAAAATGTGCGTCTCCAAGAAGAAATTTGTATGGAAGCCCCTTTTTATACACTCGGTCCACTTGTGACAGACATAGCACCAGGTTATGACCATATCACTTCAGCCATCGGAGCTGCGATGATTGCATGGTATGGAACGGCTATGCTTTGTTATGTGACACCCAAAGAACATTTGGGCCTTCCGAACAAACAGGATGTAAAGGACGGGGTGATTGCTTATAAAATTGCAGCCCATGCGGCCGATCTTGCCAAAGGACATCCCGGTGCCAAAGAAAGAGATGATTTGTTAAGCAAAGCTCGGTTTGAATTTCGATGGGAGGACCAATTTGCACTTTCCCTTGATCCGGAACTGGCACGATCTTATCATGATGAATCCCTTCCGCAAGATGGAATGAAAAAGGCACATTTCTGTTCTATGTGTGGCCCCCATTTTTGTTCGATGCGACTGACTACGGATTTACGGAAAGAAACGGCGGAAGAAGTGGGTGCAGTGGATTCGAAAAGTTAGCTTCGAGCATTTTTTGATTAGTTGGAACTAAGTTAACTGATGTACATAAAAAACCCGGGCATTCCGCACCGGGTTCAGTAAAAGGCTTTGCCAATTCTATTTTGAGAATTGGCTATTTTGGTTTCATTGAAAACTAAAGTCCCAAACTACGTCCAATGATTTCTTTCATAATCTCTGTGGTTCCTGCATAGATGGTTTGGATCCTTGCATCGAGGTAAGCTCTTGCAATTGGATATTCCATCATATAACCGTATCCACCAAAGAATTGTAAACATTCATCGGTATGGCGTTTTTGCATCTCAGTTGTATACCATTTACACATTGAAGCTTCCGCTGTTGTGTTTTCGCCTTTCATATGTTCCATCACAACTTTGTCACAGAACACTTGTGCCATTTCGAGTTCCGTTGCCATTTCCGCCATTTTGAATTTTGTATTTTGGAACGACCCAATCTTTTGACCAAAGGCTTTTCTTTCTTTGATGTATTGGAGTGTGATTTTTTGAACTAGGCGAGTTGCTTCCACAGCCGCAACGGAAAGTACAAGTCGTTCTTGTGCTAACTTTTGCATTAAGTAACGAAAACCTTGTCCTTGTTTGCCGATGAGGTTTGATTTTGGAACAATCACATCGTTGAAGTAAAGTTCAGAAGTATCTTGGGCTTTCAGTCCAATTTTTTCTAAATTACGTCCTCTTTCAAAACCTTTCATTCCTTCTTCAATCATCACAAGGGATATGGTTCCGTTGTCATGTTTGACCGCAGTAATGATAAGATCCGCAAGTTGTCCATTGGAGATAAATGTTTTTTGTCCATTTACCACAAAGTGGTCACCTTTATCGACGGCACTAGTGCGAAGTGATTTTAAATCAGATCCGGCACCGGGTTCCGTCATCGCCACTGCAAGGATGGATTCTCCCGTCGCACATTTCGGTAACCAACGTTTCTTTTGTTCATCACTGGCAAAAGCGGAGATATAAGGGGCAATCACGTCATTATGGAGAGAAATAAAAAATCCACTATTTCCAACCCGAGATGATTCTTCAATGATGATGATGTTATATAGAAAGTCGGCCCCAGAACCGCCGTATTCTTGTGGTACATCGGGACAGAGTAGGCCGTTTTCACCTGCCTTTCTCCATACTTCTTTTGGTACGATATGGTTTTTTTCCCATTCTTCGTGGTGTGGTTTTACTTCTGTTTCAAAAAATTTCCGAGCCATCTCGCGGAATTGATGGTGTTCTTCAGTAAAGGGGAGGATACGCTCCATATGATTTGTGACTCCTTGATATGGAAATGTTACAAAAATGGCGAATTGAGGTCAATTATAAACAGTGTTCAGCTTCATATACACACCAGGATTTTTTTTGATGTATTGGATGGCATCCTCTTCAGAAAGCACGTACAGTTCCGTTCCCGGCCATGCCACAAAGCTAAAATTGGAAGGAAGGTTTTTTGTAAGTGAATAGATTTCTCCCACAAAATCTCCCGGTCCCAACTCTCTAATGGTTTTGTGGTTTTGCATAACCACAACGGTGCCTGATCTAACGATAAAGGCATTATGAAAGGTGTGGCCTTCTTCAATGAGGGAGGCTTCCTTTTTAACAGTTTCCAGTTTTAAAATGAGTTCGAGTTGGGTGACTTGGTAACTAGTAAGACCTCGAAAGGTTTGTGATTCTGTGAGGGTTTTCCAAGTATTGGTCTCTCGGATACTATTCAGTTTGGTTAGGTTTTCGTGGAGTTTGGATCCGCGAATGAACTGAAAGAATCGGGTTTTTTCTATTGTGAGAGCAAGGACATCCGTTTCTGCAAACACATCCGCTTGGCGGGCCGTATCCAAAATCAGGGATGCTTCGCCAAAGTATTCGTAGGTTCCATAACGTTTCACGGCAGACGGATCACCTGATAGGCGTTCAAACCTAACATTCCCCGAAGCAATGATAAAAAATCTGTCTCCGTGAGTACCTTTTTTGATGATTTGTTCCCCACGTCGGAATCGTTCTTCCTTTACAATTTGTAAAAACTCTTTGGCTTTTTCTATGGGGAAACCAGAAAAAATATCAATCTGTGAAAGGATTTCTAAAAGTTGGAAAGCCTCTTGGTGTTTGGGTGGAGTGATTTCCGGATATAAAGTATTTTCAATTCCAAATTTAGCGAGTGTTAGGTGGTTTCCTTCTGGCATATCTTTGGCGGCAATATGATAAACAGTAATTCGTTTTTGCACTTCTTCAGGGAGAGATGCAAGATAACTGATCTTTGTGTGGAGAGGAGGAACCCCTGCCTCATGATAAATAATTTTACGATCCCAAGGGAAATCTTTTAAGAACTGGTATCTTGATTCTGGAAATACACCTTTTTTGTACATTTCTTCAAAGGCTTCTGGATCATTTAAGTGGTCAGAAGTATAATAAAAAGACTGGTCTTGGAAAAAAAATTCGAAACCCACTGACGGAATGGAATGGAGAGCGTAATGAAAATAAAATTCTCCACCGTTGATAATAGTTGGTCTTCCAATAACAACGGGAATAAAATCAAATAAGTCTGTGATTTCTTTTCGCGGAATCTTTGTTAAACTACAATATTTTTTGAGGAAAGATTCCATCACGGTGGCTGTTGCATAAATCGTGATTTTGGATTCTTCTAAAATCTTTTGGAAGGTCCCCGCATCATGGTCGGCATGGCAATGGGTGAGAATGATAGAGTTGATAAACTTAGGATTAACATTCGATTCTCGTAACCACTCGGTAGAATTAACAGGTGGGTCCACCATGATCCCCTGGCCATTGAGCCAAATGATAAAACCAGATGTGTTGTCTGTAGGATCAAACCCGTGAGAAGGCCCAAGGCAGGTGATCCCAATGATAGGTGGTTGGAAAGGTTCTTCGAGTCTTTTTCCAATGTCATATTTCACATGGAAGTCGACCTCTCCTGGAGTTTTAATTTTTTTATCTCCGTCCACGATGAGAAATTCATTGGAGGGAAGTTGTTCGATGGTGATCTTTCCAAACTGCGCTTTGTGGTTTTCGTCAAATAAAATAAATTCAACCACTTCTTCCATAGTTTTGTAACTACGGAAATAAGCCATTTCCGCCTTAATATCGGGAAATCCAAAACTTGTGGTCCCATCAATAAACTCAGATGCCAGGTTGAGTTCTTGTGGACCCATAAGAGATTCCCCTAGAACAATGGTTAGCTGTTCTTTTTGCTCTGGCGAACAAACAATAAATGTTTTTTTTCCACCTCGAAAGAAGAAGTTGAAATAAATAGGGAATTCTAACTCCGCAATGGAGATGCCTTTTTCGACATGAAAGAATTTATTTGGGAGGACAAACACCAGTGGGGTTTTCTTTTCGAGCCCCATAGTGTCTTTAATTGTTTCCGGAGGGGATCCAATTTGGATGTACCCTTCGGATGTATCGACTAAATATCCCCCTCTAGGGAGAGCGGTAAAACCATTCGGTTCAGAACTGACCATTAGGGGATAATTTATTTCCTACTTGTGATTTTCTATAAATTTTTTAATTTGTGGTTTTGGTAAAGCACCAATTGCTTTATCCACTAAAACTCCGTCTTTATAGAGAAGAAGAGTCGGAATGGACTGGATACCTAATTCCTGTGCCGTCTTCTGATTGAAATCAACATTTAATTTAGTAATTTTGATATCAGCCATTTCTTGCGATAATTCATCAAGAACAGGAGCCACCATGCGACATGGTCCGCACCATTCCGCCCAACAATCAACTAAAACAACGCCCTTAGCAGTCTCTGCTTTGAAATTGGCGTCTGTGACTTCCGTTAGTGCCATATTTCGAAATCTCCTTTTGAAAAGTATTGCCTTTCTATAAACTAGACTGGGGATTCTAGGGAAAAACGTCGATTATTGTTTCTTTTTTTTCTTTTTATCGTCGGATTCGAGGTCGGCGATTTTTTGTTGGAAGGACTCAATCAGTGTTTTTGTCTTTTCCAAGTCCTCAGTTTCGCCAGTAATTTGGAAAATTTTGCGGTTCATCTCCAACATTTCTACAGAATGTTTCAAATCTGTGGAATCTTGCGTAGACATTTCAAATTTTGTCCTATAATCTTGGGCAGCTTGGTTGGCAAGTTCTATGACAAGATTGAAGTGTTCTTTGCGAACGTAGTAATATGGATTCTCCAAATCTTGTTCTTTTTCATAAGCGATAAAGTCGAAAAGATTTTTTGTGCAAGCAGCCACGCGGAAATGGATGTCTGGCCAAGACCACTTCCACTTAGAGTTGGTTCCAAACGCAGTGGTCGTTTTTTTTATGGCTTGAAGGAGGCCTTTGATAAGGTTTAACCTTTGTGTAGGTGTAAACCTTTCAATTTTCGCCAATTGTTCTTTGTTTTCGGAGAGGGAGCCGTCTACGTTGTTTCCTACAGTTTTTTCAATATAGGAAATACAGTTATAAATTTCTTTCCTGGCAGTTTCTAAATAATTGTTATTATTAATTTCTAAAATGGCAGTGGACAGTTCATTGATCACAATACAAGTGTTAATGGTTTTGATGGAGTTAATGGCAAGGGAAAGATTGAAATAAGGTTCCATCTCCTTACTTTTTTTGGCTTGGACTTTGTAGATATTAGCTTCTTTTTTCAGTTCCTCTAGGTAGTTTTTGAAATCTACCAGTTTGTCATTGAAGTCAGCCTTTTTTTCCTTTGTGATTGCCATAGTCTGGTATCATTTTCGGCAGAATCGATTCGTTTTGTCCATAAAAAACATCGACCAGGCGGACATCCTACCGAAACTGGAATAGAATGGAAAATTCTCCCAGGAAACAGCGAGATCTACTCGATTTACTCGATACCTATAAATACATGAACCAGGCTATTTTCTGGGATTTTTTGGATTTGGATGGTAGATGGGATTTTGCCAATGGTTGGTTGCATTTGAACCATCCAGAGGAAGAGTGGCGGGTAAGGGCTTCGGAACAATCTCCCCCCATTCGTCCAGAAGGCACTGACCACTAAAAATCCCAACGGATTTTGAATGGCCAATTTTGTCGGAATCCAAGACCCAATCTTAGGCCTTGGAAAATCAAATTAGTAAGTAATCTTTAAATCAGAAATATCAATGAACTTTCTAAAAAGAAGGCTATTGGTAGGTTTTTTCGTATCAAAAATGAGAACGGCCACTTTGTTGAAAGTAAGAAAGTTAGGTCTGTATTGAGTGTAGTGGTGACTTGTGATGGTCGCACGATACTTGTTATTGTAGATTGTATAAGTATGTTTAGGAAGAGTTTCGTGCACTTGGCGTTTTTTCTCATCCTCAGTTTGTGCAACATAGTTATAGATTACTTGTTTTTCTTTGGTTGGACCGGTTTCACCAAACAGAGTGAAGGGGAGTGCTTTTGCATTGTTTTTGCATAGGTAATCCACAACTTCTGTAAAACTAGGTTCTGGCATTTCTGCTTCAAATCCTTCAAAATGACGTTTTTCTACTTCTGCTTTTTTCTTTGCAAAAGTTTCTTCCCCCCAAATTTCTTTGGCAGTGACTGGAGTCGGCATTACATTCGAAAAGTATAATGTTCTGTCTTCTTTTTCAGGATCTGCCTTTCTCCATGTTGGATACGGAATTAGTTTTCTTTCGGCTGGATTGGTTCGGTCTCCCTCAAATCCAGCTAGAACATAAATAGCATATTCTTGGTTATCTGGAACTCTAGATTCTAATTCCACTTGGACATCCAAAAATTCGCCTTTACCGGTATCAGCATGTCGTCTAACAAAGTTTACACTTTTTAAACGAATCCTGGAATCATAAATAGAAAGAGGATACAAGTCACGGTTGTCTTTGGAGGCAACAGCTCCCGTTGTCCCTTGTGTATTCCCTGTTTCTTGGGCAAAAAGTGCACAAGTGAGTAGGGTGAATGAAATGGCGAATATTGTTTTGTTCATGTTCCGACTACCAATTTGGTTTATACAGTTAGTATCGAAGAAATGCCCTAGAAAAATTAGGGAAATTAGGCTTTTTTCGGGCGATTGTTCTCATCCACGAAGACCACTTTTGGTTTGTAATCGGCTGAAAGGTCCTTTTCGTCCACCTGACCATAGGTGATGATGATGACTTTGTCCCCTTTCATTCCAAGCCTTGCCGCTGCCCCGTTCAAACAAATGGTTCCAGAACCGCGTTCCCCTACGATCAAGTAGGTTTCGAACCGGGCTCCGTTATTGACGTTTACCACGCTTACTTGTTCATAAGGTTTCATTCCGGCCAAATCCATTAGGTCTTGGTCAACAGTAAGACTACCTTCGTAGTGGAGCTCCGCTTCGGTAACGATGGCTCTATGGATTTTGCCTTTGCAAACAGTGATGATCATTCTGACCTCTCAAATAAAACTCTAAACATTTTGCCCGATAGATTCAAAAGGCTTTTTTGGACGAGAACATGGATTTTCGTATTGATCCGATCCACAGAAAACGGAATGGAATCGAAGAGGGGAGTGACCACGTAATTTTCGTAGAGGTTGGGGTAATGACGATTTTCATCCACTACCCGGCCGCGAAAGGCTTCGAGAACCTTCATCATTACGCGTTTGTCTTCTCTAGAAAGGATTAAACCTTCCATAGGTCTTAAAAATCGTAACGTAAATCCTTGGATTCCATTTCCTTCAATTTTGGGAATGGCATCGATATGTCCCTTTTCTTTCAAAAATAAAAGTGCTTCGTTCAGTTTGACGGGGTAAGGGGAGTCTTCTAAGTGGATATATTCTCCTCTTGTGATCATCTCCGCATGTTTTTGGAAATGAACACCATCCGAATAATACAGCAATTTCGCCAAATCAAGGCGGGCTCTACCATTCGGTGATTTTTCGAGGATCCAAAGGATCGCATGACAAAGTTTCTCCATCAAAAAGGACTTCCTTCTTACCTGTTTCCTTCGATCGTTCCGTACATAAGATACGTGAAATTCCAGGAAAATTCCAGGAAAAATCGAAGAGAATCCATGCTCTTTTTAGAACACAGTCCATGTTTGACAGGGGGCATAGGTGCGAAAGCGGAAAATCTTTTGGTTTCAGCTTCTCATTTGTCTTCCCTTGGGGTAGAGGTGGTCACCCTGCCTAGAGGAGGGGACTTTACAGCCCATGAACCCGGCCAAATTGTCGGTTACTTACACATTGATTTGAAAAAAAGAAATTTAAGTTTGGGTGATTTTTTGCGAGCCTTAAACCAGAGTTTGGTGGTCTCCATTAAAGAAACTTGGGGTTTAACCGTGGAAGAAAATCCAAAGGCACCGGGACTCTATACGTTAGAAGAACCCAAACGTAAACTTGTCTCTGAGGGGATCTTTGCTAAGTCTTATTTCACAAGTTTTGGGTTCGCCTTAAATGGTCTGAATAATCTCTCTACCTTTTCTCTCATCAATCCTTGCGGGGCCAAGTCAGAGGATATGACCTCTCTCCTTCGTTTGGGAAAAGATAAGGATTTCCCCAGGAAACGCAGGGAATTTGTAGAGATTTTTACGAAAACATTCATTGGCCTACTTCCTTAAATTCTAACGTATTTTCCTCCGTAAATTCGCTTGGATGGCCGAAAGGAATAAGGGGGATCTATGAAATATTCACGTTTTTTTCTATCCTTTATACTTTTCTTTTTCCTCTGTGAGGCCTTGGCTCTCAGTGCTGTGGTTTGGACGTTTTATGAATCTTTACAAAATGCTCTCACCCAAGAACAATTTGTTTCTGACCATAGAGCTCGTGATTTAACATTGGCTTTGGCAAAAAGTTCGGAGCAAAGACTACAGAACGAAGGTTATGTGGAACTAGAAAAAATGTTCCATCGTTATGTAGAACAATCGAAAAATGATCCTGAAGAATTTTACATTCAAAAAATCAGTTTGTATTCAGTAGATGCCACTCTTCTTGTTTCTACGGATACCATTTACACTCCAGAAGAATTAAAAAATAGAAAACCTGATGAGGCGCTCCTCCATTCCACTTTTTTCAAAAAAGGGATTCGGATGAAAAAATGGCAATGGTCAGAGCCGGAAAATGGTGAAAATCCCGTCATAAATTCCAAACGAGATCCCAAAGTTCGGTCTGGCTTTGAATGGGTTCTTTCCTATTTGCCACTTGCTAAGTCAAATACTGTCAGGCTTACTTCACCATTATACAAACCAGGAACACTCGATGTTTCGGGACTTGTGATTTTGGTATATGAAAGAGGAAACTTAGGATTACTTTTTGAAAACCAATGGAAACTTGTGGAATGGATGGTATTAAATTACATTCTATTTGCATTTATAGTAAGTTTGGTTTTAACAGGTGCTTTTGTGGCCTACACTATGTTAGTTGCAAAAGATTCTTCCGTTTTACCTAAAGAAGCAAAGAACCTTCCCTTATTTGAGAAAAAAACATTAGAAACAGTGGATACACCAGAGAGTCACGTGGAACCAATAGTTGATTTAACGGTAGAGCAAAACGATGGAACCAATGTAAATGTAGGATCTGAAAGTGAAGTAGAAATTCTTTCGGAAGGACCAATGGTTTCCCATGTTTCCCCTGGCTCTAAAGAAACACCCATTCGCGATGCGATCTTTTTAGGATAGATTATGGAAGCCAAAGATAAAGTATTTTCAATCCAATTGAAAGGTGGTTTAGACGGAACTAGCGCTGAAGATTTTTATCGTTATTTTGAATCGCAAGTAGGTAAAGGATACAGAAAATTTTTGTTCCAGTTCGGGGCTTTAGATTTTATTACCTCCAACGGAATCAGTGTGATTGTTAAAATCCATAAACAAATTACAAAGATAGGTGCAGTTTATGCCATTTATGGAGTGAAACAAGAAGTGGAAGATGTTCTAACTCTTGTTGGCCTTTTTGATAAACTTCCTATTTTTAGAGATCACAATCAGGCAGAATCTTTCCTTTTAAAGATCGAGCCGAAACTTCCAAATCCTCCTGAAACGAATTCATCAAAGGAATCTGTTTCACAAGCCCAAGTTGGACGTGAAAATCGGATTCGTTTTTATTTTACCGGGAAATCCAAGGATAGAGATTCCACAAATCAAGAGAAGGAACCTGTTTCTCAATTGGAATCCATGCCAGAACAAGAAATGCAAGAACCTGTAACTCAGGTCAAACCTAGTCCTTCCTCTCCTATGGAATTAGTTTTGGAAGAAAAACTAAATAGCTTAAGGTTGGAAATCAAGGATACTTTAAACCATGAATTGGAGAGAAGGTTTGCTGTTTATAAATCCTCTCCTGGGTCGGAAGAAAAAAGAATTACGATTCCCAGCTACATTCAATCTAAAACAAAACAATTAGAAACCATTGAACGAATCATACAATGTGAAGTTTGCGGAACAAGGTTAAGACTCCATAAATTTGGGAAACACGAATGTCCGGGTTGCTCTACCCAGTTCGAAGTGAGCACCAACGGTTCCGTGCGTTTTCTTGAAAAATTGAATCCACTCTAAAGTCTGGTCTTATGACGAAACAAGCCAAGGTAAGTGAGTCAAGCACCAGACGTTCGCTTGCCCTTTCTTTTTATACATTTTTATCTCGAATATTGGGACTCATTCGTGACCACTTTATGGCTGTTAGTTTTGGGACAGGGATGGTTGCTTCTGCATTTAGTGTAGCTTATCGTTTGCCCAATATGTTTCGAAACCTATTGGCAGAAGGAACTTTAAGCCAATCCTTTATGCCGATTTTTTCAGAATATGAAAAAATGGGTGTATTGGAAGCAAGGGTGATGGCAGGAACTGTCCTTAGTTTCCTTTTCCTTTGTTTGTCTTTATTTGTAGCATTGTTTTGGTTTTTTGCGGCAGGGTTTTTACCCGCACTTGTGGGTGGGGCACCTGAATATGGGATACTTGTCGTTGAACTTTCGTTAGTTTTGTTTTTTTTGATTATGACCGCCAGTTTGTCATCGATTTTTATGTCGATTTCTAACTCTCATCATAATTATTTTGTTCCTTCTTTATCTCCCATCATCCTTAACTTTAGTTATTTGATTGTTTTTATTTTTGTTTTTCCCTTTTATCATGAGATCAAAGAAAAAGTATTTATTCTTGCCTATGGAATTGTAACGGGAGGAGTGTTACAACTTCTAGTCCAAGCTTGGTATGTATACAAAAATGGGTTTGGACCCATCTTTCGATTGAATTTGAAACATCCCGCCATTCGAAAAATCTTTAAACTGATGTTACCTGCGGCCCTTGGGGGAAGTTTTTATCAAATAGGACTTCTAGTAGATATTTTCCTCGCTAATTACATCCAAAACCAAAACCCAGGACTTGGGGCAGTGGTGAGTTTAGATTATTCACAAAGGCTTGTCCAACTTCCTACAGGAATCATTGGAGTCGCTCTTGCCACTACCATTTTGCCATCGCTTTTGAAAGACCTGCGCGAAGGTAGGGAAGAGAATGTTCCAAAAGAAATATCGGATGTATTGGCTTTTGCATTTTTTTTAACACTGCCGGCAAGCATTGGTTTGGCGGTGTTAGGGGAAACCGTTTTGGATTCGATTTATTATGGTGGCCGTTGGGACCATTTAGCAACGATCACCGCTTTTTATCCTTTGGTCTTTTATTCTTTTGCCATTCCATTTTACAGTATCAATAAAGTTTTGGTGTCTTCTTATTACGCATTTTCGGATACAAAAACACCTTTACGAATTCAGTTGGTTTCTTTCGGCCTTAGTATTGTTGTAAGTATTGGACTTATGTTCTATTTAAAACATTCGGCCATTGCTTTGGCATCGGCTCTGAGTGCTTCTGTGACTTCTATGTTATTGTTATTTTATTTGAAAGCCCACCAGGTAAAAATTCCCTTTTTTACTGTTTGGTTTCGAATTTTGAAAATGTTACCTGCCCTCTTTGGACTTTTTCTTTGGTTAGTAGTTTCTGAGTGGTTCATAAAACCTTTTTTAGTAACATATCTTTCCGAATCTTTAGGGATTGGTTTTGCCAATGTAAGTCGACTTTGTCTTGTGGTTTCCATTCTCCCGGCAATGGTCATATACTTTGTTGTGGCAGGGATATCTAAATTACCAGAAGCAGAAATTATTATAGGTAGATTTTTCCGCAGGTTTCGAAAAAAAAATTCCTAGTCATTCGTTCACCTAACTTTTAATCGGCGGATTGTTTTCTTTTGTATCTCAAAGAAATTGTAAATGATAAAAAAAAGACCGATGGTTGTTTAGATTGATCCAAAACTTCCATCGGTTTTTTTAGTTTAGAGTTTGTTTACGGCAGTTGTTTTTTTACTGTAACTTTAAATTTAGAATTAGGATACCACTGATTCACAACGAACACAAAGCTTTCCTTCAACAGCAGATACATGGCGCCAACATCTTGGGCATTCGTGGTGGTGCGGTTTTCGGATTTGGATGGAGGCTTTTTCTCCCTTCCATTCCGAAAACACCTCACCTATTTCCTTCGCATCAAAAGAAACTTCTGACACGACAAAGAATAGGCTTAGGTCATCTTTAGTAAACTTCGTATCTTTTAAAGAATCACCATTGACTAAAACTTCCGCTTCCAATGATTTTCCGAGTTTTCCTAACTTTCTTGCTTCTTCTAAAGCTTTTTGTACTACTTCTTTTGTTTCAAACACTGGTGCAAATTGGGATTCTAAGTCGGAATCGAGTAAAGAAGATAAGTCTGAAAAATCAGAATAAAACACCGAATCCTTTAAACCAAATTCAGCCCATACTTCTTCTGTTGTGAACGAAAGGATAGGCGAGAGGAGTTTGGTTAAGGTTTCTAAAATGACTGCCAATACATATTCAGAAGATTTTCTAGTTTTTGAATCTTTGGCATCACAGTACATTCTGTCCCGAATGATTTCAAAATAATCTTGGGACAAGTCTACTGTACAAAAAACTAAAACTCGGTGGTATACTTGGTGGAAGTGATAGTTCGCATACAATTTTTTGACGTCTTCATTCAACTTTGCTAATTTATGAAGGTAATAACGATCAATCGGCTCTAAATCTTCTTGTTTTAGATTCCAACCAAGAACATCTGCCTTTGTATTTCCTAAAAGATAACGGAAGGTGTTTCGGATCTTACGATAGGCTTCAGCAACGGTTTTGATGGAGTCCTTTCCGATTTTGACATCGTCTCGGAAATCCTGAGTGGAGACCCAAAGTCTGAGAATATCAGCCCCGTATTGGTTAATGATATCTGTTGTAGGATTGATTACGTTTCCAAGAGATTTGGACATCGCATGGCCTTTTTCATCTAACACATAACCATGAGTGAGGACAGATCGGTAAGGAGGTTTTTTTCTTATCGCCATTGAGGGCCAAAGAGAAGATTGGAACCAACCTCTGTGTTGGTCGGAACCTTCTAAATATAAATCGGCAGGTTCGCGGTCAAGGGAATCACCAAACACAGCAAAGCTGGAAACACCAGAGTCAAACCAAACATCCAAAATATCTTTGTCTTGTTTGAGATCATCTGATCCGCATTTGGAGCATTTGGTTCCTTCTGGTAAAAGGTCCTTTGCTTCCCTTTCATACCATACTTCGATCCCTTCTTTTTTTACAATTTGAATGAAGTGATTGATTGTTTTGTCATCTAGGTGAGTGAATCCACAAGATTTACAAGTAAAGGAAGGAATGGGTACTCCCCAGTTTCTTTGTCTCGACAAACACCAGTCAGGTCTAGATTCAACCATAGAACGGATGCGAGTGATCCCCCAATCCGGAATCCATTGGACTTTGTCTATGGCTTTTAGTGAATCTTCTCTGAGACTTGCATGATCGATGGAAAAGAACCATTGTGGGGTTGCACGAAAGATCAGAGGTTTTTTGCTTCTCCAACTATGGGGATAGGAATGTGTAAATTCTGAATAATGGACGAGGGCATTTTTCTCTTTGAGAAGTTCCACAATTTTGGGATTGGCATCCCAGATTTTGATTCCTTTCATCATTTCAAATTCGTCCGTATAACGGCCGTAATCATCCACTGGAGACAGGGGAGGTAGTCCCGCTGCTGTTCCGACTCGGTAGTCATCCGTTCCGTGGCCTGGAGCCGTGTGGACACAACCCGTTCCTGCATCCAAGGTGACATGATTCCCAAAAAGAGAAATGGATTCACGATCAATAAACGGATGTAAGAAGGTCATATTTTTTAGGTCATCACTTGTTAAAGATTTAATTTTTGTGAGAGTGATTCCTGTTTTTTGTTCTACTGCTTCTTTTAATCCATCCGCAAGGATCAGTCTTCCGTGAGAATCAGATTGGAAAAGTGAGTAGTCAAGTTCCTCATTAAAACAAATGGCAAGGTTTGCTGGAAGTGTCCAAGGCGTAGTGGTCCATATCAAGCAGTAAGTGTCGGTTTCGCCCTTTACTGCAAACTTAACATAAATAGACGGAGAGACATGGTTTTGGTATTCGATTTCCGCTTCCGCATGTGCAGTAGCCAAGTCAATACACCAATACACAGGTTTTTTTCCTTTGTAGATATATCCTTTTTCAAAAAGAGATCCAAATACTTCTACGATCCTTGCTTCAAATTCAGGAGCCATTGTTAGGTATTTGTTTTCTTCGTCCCAGAAACATAAAAAACGACTTAAATCGTCCCCTTGTTTTCCAACAAACTCAGCCGCGTACTCCCGGCATTTTTTTCGAAGGTCACTGGGGCTTGTATTCCTTGCTTCTTTTCCAAGATTCTTTAACACCTGTACTTCGATGGGTAGTCCATGACAATCCCAACCAGGAATCATGTCGGTTTGGAAACCGGAAAGAGTTTTGGATTTAACAATGATATCTTTTAAAATTTTATTGAGAGCGTGGCCTACATGGAAATTTCCATTGGCGTAAGGAGGTCCATCGTGTAGTACAAAGGAAGGTTTGGATTTACGAATTTCCTTCATCTTTTGGAAGACTTTTTTCTCCTTCCAAATTTTAATTTGACCTGGTTCACGATTTGCCAGGTCGGCTTTCATGGGAAAGGAGGTCTCAGGGAGAAGAACCGTTTTAGAATAAGGATTTTCCGTTTCTGGTTTGGCCATAGTAAGACCAATGTTTGTGGTCTAGGCCAAAGAGAAAACGGAAAAAAATTCGGTAATGTTAGAGTTTGACTCGGACCTTGGGGAGTTCGTCCCTTAGTCTAACCACATCGGATTTTTCGAGAAGGGTTTTTTGTAAAACTAATTGTTTCAAATGATTTAGTTTTGCTAGGTTTTGGGGCAGAGTTTTGTATTCCCGCATAAGGCTTAGATCGAGGATTTCTAAATTGGGGAGTGCGGCGATTACTTCTACGTCAGCTTCTGTTAGTTGCACTTTCGTTTCATCGAGTGCTAGTGTTTTTAATTTTTGTAACCTTGTGATTACAGGTGGAATTTCGTTCAGTTCCGTTCTTCCAAGAAGTAAAATTTCTAAGTTTTCTAAATTTCCGATTTCATCTGGTAGGGTTTGGAGAGGGTTTCCAAAAAGATTGAGGATCTTTAATTGTTTAAGGTTTCCTATTTCTTTGGGAAGTGTTTTTAGAGAGTCGTATTGGAGGGTAAGTTCTTCCACTTTTGTTAAACTTCCAATGGAAGCAGGAAGGATTCCCACTTCTTTGTTGGATAGGTTTAGGACCCGATCTTCTTTGTGGTTTTCGAACCATTCCTCTGCATTGACTACATCCTTATTCGTACAATGGGTAAAGGACATTAGAAATAAAATAGTAAGTGTTACGTGTACAAAAGACTTCATAAAACCAGAATTATCATTTCAAATATTTATTATAGCCAAATTCTAATTCTCGAATGATAAACTGGATGTAATCCATTTGGTCACGATCCGATTTATAAATACTCGCTTCCTTACGATAGTATTCTGCGAGTTGTGTTCGAAATAAAATGGTGCGAAAGTCAGCTTTGGAAAGGATGAGTTCCTTTGGCCTATTTTTTAATTGAATGGCTTCAGGGATTTTCATTACAACTGAAATTTGCAAAATGGCATGTTCTATTTCTGCCACAATTTTGTTTGTATCTTTTTTCTGATCAGCAACTGGGAGTTGGATTTTGATGTCTTCTACACAATCGTCTATATGATTTCGTAAACGTTTGAAATCATAAACCTTTTCAGCTATACTATTGAATTTTTTAGGATAAATAAAACTTTCTGCTACTTTTGCAATACCGAGAGATTTATTTTCTTTAGGATAAATATTGGATGTTTGTTTTTCTGGGATTTGTTTCTTTTTTCCATCGTTACGATAGAGATAACCAAGGAAAAGTCCCAAAAGGAAACTAAACATAAATCCACTCACAATGTATTCGAGTGAACCAAGAAATAAGGATATAACGGTAGTTAAGGAGGCCAAAGATAAAAAACTAAAAACTCCAATAGGGATGTGGAATTTTTCTTGAAGTGCAGAAAAAGAAAATTTAGGTTCAGAAGAGCTGGTTTGGTTAGAATCATTCTCTTCTTCTAGTTCTGTTTCCGGAATTTCTTCTTTGTCTATGTTTTCATCCGATCTATTTTTTAAGATTACACGGATTTGGTCGAGTATAGGTAGTTCGTTTCGATAATTAGAATCTGTTTTGGAAAGACTTAAAGTATTGGCTTCCACTTTTGATAGTTTTTTTTGATCCAAAGCAAAGAGTATTTGGAATGTTTCTTCTTTTATGGCCAAACAACCATAGGTTTCAGAAAGGGAGGTTATAATTTTAGAAATAACGTCTGTTATTTCCTTATCGTTTTTTAGGCCCAAAGATTTTATTTCGGAATTTAAATTAATCTTTGTGAGTGTAAGAGTATTTGTGGTGTTATCCTCAATTCTTTTACCTAGAAGTTTGATGAGTGATGAGACTGCCTCTTCGGAATCTTCTTTTTTCTGTTCTTTTAAACGTTTGGAAAGTTTATCTAAAATGAATAAACTTTCTTTTACGTTATTTCCCACACGTTTGCCTTCTTCAGTTGTAATTTTATCAAATGGAAATTCATCGAGTAAGGCACGGAGTTTGGGGAAGAGGTTATTTCCTTGTTTGAGAAGTCCTTCTGTTTGGGTTGGGAAATTTATTTCTAATTCGTTTAGTTTTTCTAAAAAACCAACGTATTTGTTTTCATTTGCGAATCTTTTTAGATATGGAAAGGAAAAGGTTCTTAGACCATCCAGCTGAACTGCCAGATGACGCGCATATTCAGGGTTATGTGATCCATTTGGTAAAATGAGATGGTAGCCAGGAATGATTTCCACAAGTTTTGCAGTTTCTTTTCCTCTCGTGATTACATCTTGGATAAAATCTTTCATTGGAATGTATCCAAAAGATTCCAGAGTTTTGCGGATCATTAATTCGAGTTCTGTTTCGTAACTGAGTTTGGTCGGAAAAAAATAGGAATTTCCTTTTTGGTCAGTTCGAATCAAAGTAGAGCCTGGATTTATTTCTTCTAAAACAAATTCTCTACTGGCTCTGTTTTTTAATAGTAGGTCAATCAAATCAACACTGTATTTAAAACAGGCACGACGATACGGAACTATATCTGTCTTTTCTCTGTTTTGCGGTGCAATCATGCTGATGCGCATGGTTAGTTTTTGATCCATCTGCAATAAGAAGGGATAAAAATAAACCACAGGTTCTTTGTTGTGTTCAGTAAGGCCTGCCAATTCTTTAAATGCCTCGGCGATCGCTGCTTGCGATTTATGAACTTCGGTGAGTTGCACTTGTTTAGAAAGTAATTCAGGAATGGAATCAACCGTCAAAAGTAGAGAAGGTGTGATTTCTGAACTTCCATGCATTTCAAGTCGTCTATGACGCACACGTAGTTCTTCTAAAATTGCCTGAGAAGTCATGGAATAACTGGCAATATTTTTAGGTAATTGAATGAAAAAAGCAGGATCCGTTGATTCTCCTGAAAGTGGAGTTTCCGAGTTTATGGGATCAGAGAATGGTTCCAAAATATACCTTCTGCAAACAAGTATCAGAATCTATTTTCGACAAAGCAAGAGAGAATTCTAGATTTCTAAGGTTTCATTTTGCAAAACAAATCGGATGGAGTCGGTTCAAAACCTACCTCATTCCTCTGTATTTGTACTTATAAAATAGAGTACCAAAACTTTTATCATTCCAGATTATTAAAGTATATAATTTTATAATCAAATAATTTATTGATTAGACTTCCTTAGTTTTTTTTCGTCTATTAACATATGGATATTAGATTGGCGGCAGTTCTGTCGGAACGCCAAAAAAAAGTAGATACATTTTTTCTTTGGGCGATTTTGGCCCACACTCCTCTTGTTTTTTTTCTCTCTTTGGGTTATGGTGCTACGACTGTTGTAACCCTCTCTGCGGTGGTAATTTCCTTTGTTTCCTTTCTTTTTTATAAGATGGCTCGAGGTTCTTTTTTCCTAAGGGCATGGAATGGGGCAACTCTTATGATATTTAGTGCTCTTATGATCCAAGCGCAGTTTGGTCGCATCGAAATGCACTTTCATGTTTTTAGTGCCCTTGCGATTTTATTTGTGTATGAAGATTGGAGAGTTTTATTAGTTGCTGCACTAACGATCGCCGTACACCACTTAGTGGGTAATTACGTCCAAGAATTTGGGACTGTAATTTTTGGAACCAAGGTAATGGTATATAGTTATGGAACGGGCCTTGAGATCGTTCTTACCCATGCTTTATTTGTAGTATTTGAAACTGGGATTCTCATTTATTTTTCCATTCGTTCTGTTTTGGAACTCAAAAACCAAATTGAGGCACAAACCAATTTGGAAACTGTAATTGCCGGTGTCACAGCGGCTGTGGATGAGGTATCTTCTGGAACCAAAACATTTATAGAAAATTCCAATTTAATTTCACAGAAAGTAAAAGAATTTCAAACTTCTTTTCAAACTCAATCTTCTTCCATTGAGGCTATTTCGGCGGCAACAGAAGAAACAGCTGCTTCCAGCCAATTGATTTTAGAAGGTTCCAACCGCCAAATTGGTGAGGTCAAAACAGTTGAGGAATTAAATCGTAATTTATTTACTTTGAGTGAAGGATTTGTGACTTCATTGGAAGTCATGCGTTCCAAAATCCAAGAGTCAGCCGATAGTGTTAAAAAAACAGAAACCGAATTTACGGGTCTTTACCAATCAATGGAGGTGGCAGTTGACGATTCGGAAAAAATGGAAGAAATTTTAGAATTAATTTCTGATATTGCAGAAAAGGTCAACTTACTTTCGTTAAATGCATCGATTGAAGCTGCTCGTGCTGGAGATGCGGGTCGCGGATTTGCGGTCGTTGCTTCTGAGATTTCTAAACTTGCAGATTCAACTGCAGAAGCTACAAAAAACATTTCCTCTATCTCAGGAAAAATTAAGTCGGCAATACAGGTAAGTTTTAAACAGTCCAATCAAATTAACCAAACGGTTCAAAGTTTTGTGAAGTCCATTCTCTCTTCAGAAGAAGGAATGCGAGAACTCACTGTAAAAATTACAGGCACTCTTTCTGCCTTTGAAAAACAAGAACAAGCTTTACTTACCTTGGATCAAATTGCGCAGGAGATGCAAGTATCCAGTAAAGAACAATCCACAAGTATGGCTGAAATTTCAAATTCCATCCTCGATCTCAATGTCAAAACACAATCCAATTTAGGTACTTGTGGCAATATGATTGGGTTAATTGATAAAGGAAATGTTATCTTTAATGGATTGAAGGATTCTGTAGAAACTTTAGCGGCCATCATTGAAGATGACAAAACCTAAATCACTCCAGTTAAAATTTCTAATTTTTAGTTCTGGAATTTTCTTTCTATTTGTTTTAAGTTTTGTGATCACCATCTTTGGTGGGAAGTCTAGGTTTGTAGATTGTCCTTTTTGTTTGAAAAAGTTTTCCAAAGAACCAACTGGCACTTGGATTTTGATTTACCCAGGTCTTGTGGGTTGTGGTAAAAAATGTCCATTAGCTCTGGAAGCCCTTCGCCGTTTCAAAGAGAGATTTCCTGAAATCCAAACATCCTTCTATTTTTTAGTTACCGATCCCAGTGAATCAGAAGAGGCAATTGCCGCTTATTTGGACTATTACCAAAAAAGTATACAGATTAAGGCACTAAGGCCGGAAACGGAAGAAGAAATTAGTTTTTATCGAAAGTTAGGAGCTTATATGCCAATCCACCCTTCGTTAAAACAAAGAGATGAACATGGAACTCAGTTTTTTTTAGTCCCACCCAACCGTGATACTATGTATTTAATACCGAAATTGGGTGAGAAAGAATGGATAGATATTCAAAAAGAAATAGAAACCGAAATCCAATAACAAATGTTAATGGATCATGTGGTATACCTCTTTCATTTCTTCTCTGAGTAGTTTCATTTTGTTTGGAACATCTGGATGAGAAATATCAGTTGGATTGATTAAATAGTTCTCTGGTCCAAGTTCTTTAATCATCATTTTCGTCTGCCATGTATTGTCTTGAGGCATATTGATATCAGATAAATAAGTATAATTTCTTTTGATTTCTGGTTTTACAAAATCCAAAATGGAATTGAAATGGTGGTCGTTGTAAATTTTTCTTCCATCCGCTAATCTTGTGTATCCGCGAACTACATAATCAATATATACCACATCACACTCAAAGGCTTCAAATAAAAAATTAATGGAGTCGAGAGGAATGATCTCTCCGCAAGTAGAAATATCTATGTCCACTCGAAAGGAACAAATTCCATCAGGATCTGCGGCATCTGGATACGTATGTACTGTGATATGAGATTTGTCTAAGTGCATGCTCACTTGTGTCGATGGGATCGGATTACCTCCACCTTTGACATCACTCATCAGAACCATAGCAGAAGCACCTACAGGATCGTAGTCTTGTGCGGAGACAGAAAGAATATTGGCATCAATTCGTTTGACAATCTCTTTAGAGATTTCTGTAATTTTGCTAGCATTGTATTTGTCGTGGATATAACTTACGTATCTACCTTTTTGTTCGTCATCCAAAGTGATGCAAAAATCGTAGAGGTTAAAACTCAAAACTTTTGTCAGATTGTTGAAACCGGAAAGTTTGATTTTTTCTTTATCCATTGCTACCTGCTTGTATAAAGAACAGAAATTCGGTATTTAGGTAAGAGGCAACTGAAATAACGGGGAAGTTTTAGAAAAGTCATGGAAAACAAAATGGAATGGTGGAAACAAACTTCAATTTATCAAATTTATCCTTGGTCCTTTCAGGATTCCAATGGTGATGGGATCGGCGATTTGCAGGGGATTCTTGGGCGTTTGGATCAAATCCGTGATTTGGGTGTCGAAACCATTTGGTTTTCCCCATTTTACAGAAGTCCCGGGGAAGATTTTGGTTACGATATCTCTGACTACACGGCCATTGATCCTCGGTTTGGCACAATGGATGACTGTGACAAACTCATCAAAGAAATCCACAAACGAAAGATGCGAGTGGTACTCGATATGGTGATGAACCATACTTCTGACAAACACCCTTGGTTTTTGGAATCCAGATCTTCCAAAGAAAATCCGAAAAGGGATTTTTATATTTGGAAAAAGGGAACAAACAAACCACCTAATAACTGGATATCAATGGTGGGGACTTCTGGTTGGAACTACGACAAAACGACGGATGAATATTATTATAGTAATTTTTTATCGTTTCAGCCAGATCTCAATTATAGAAATCCAAAAGTAAAAAAAGCTATGTTTAGTGTTTTAGACTTTTGGTTAAATAAAGGAGTTGATGGGTTTCGGCTAGATATCTTTAACTCCATTTATAAAGATGAAAGTTTTAAAAACAATCCTTTTAGCTTTCGCTATTTCCCAACGCCAGATAACCATGATGAGGCGTTCTTTCAGAAAAAAACTTATAATTTAAACTTACCTGAATCATTTCAGTTTGCCAAAGAAGTAAGAAAACATATTTCTAAATACAAACAAAAACCATTTCTCATTGGAGAGGTGAGTGGATCTGACAAAGTTTTAAAATCCTTTTTGGGAGAAAAAGCTGATGGGCTCAATTTGGTATTTCAGTTTGAATTAATTCATTTTGACTATCATGCCCAATTTTTTAAAGACCTATTGGAAAAAAAC
Source organism: Leptospira montravelensis (assembly GCF_004770045.1). Lineage (NCBI taxonomy): Bacteria > Pseudomonadati > Spirochaetota > Leptospiria > Leptospirales > Leptospiraceae > Leptospira > Leptospira montravelensis. Next base: position 42,219 of record NZ_RQFO01000014.1, on the reverse strand, counting down.
GAAAAAGAATTTTTGGCACCTCACACACCTACCTATGTTTTGGGTAACCACGACCAAAGACGTTATATAGACAGGTTAGGTGGTGATATCCGAAAGGCAAAAGTTCTTTCAGCCTTTCAGTTTTTAGCTAGAGGCATTCCTGTTGTCTATTATGGAGATGAAATCGGGAGAAAAGAAGGAAGGATTTCTAATTTCCTTGGAAAGGATCCCATTGCCAAAATGAACCGGTTTGTACCTCTATTTTTATCAAATCTTCTAGGGATTTATATCAATAGGGACAATTGTCGTCTGCCTATGTTATGGGATACAGATGAAAATGCTGGATTTACTACAGGAAGGCCTTGGTTACCTGTTGGAAAGTTCCAAAATTCGGATACAGTACTTGGTCAAAGAAAAGAAGAAAAGTCTCTTTGGAATCATTACAAGTCGCTATTTCATTTAAGAAAAGGATCTGAAGTTTTAAAAGCGGGAAGTGTGCAAACGAAGTGCACAAGTTCTAGTGATCTACTTTGTTTTGAGAGGATTTTTGGAGATAAAGTGATTACTGTGTTTCTAAATTTTGGTGAAAAGACTGTAAAGGAACCTTCAATCAAAGGATCAAAATTATTGTATCAGTTTGGTGCTGCGATGGTAACCGGAGAAACGATTCAAATGCCTGGACATTCTGGCCTTGTTTTGGAAAACAAACTAAAGAAGTAAATGCGCATTAAGATTTAAAATCTTTAAGATCTTTTGAATCTGTGGATTCACATTGATGAGAAAAAGTCTCACTCCTTGTTTTCCATAGATCATCTTTTTGTATAAAAGAAGTCCTAGAACTGAGGAAGAAACCTCTTCTACATTGGAAAAATCTAAGTAGAGAGAAGTGACTCCTTTTTCGAAGATACTTGTCATATCTTCTTCTAAACTTGCAGCCGAATATACGTCCAGTCGATTGGACTCTATTCGATAACAATTTTCCTCAATTGTTTTTTTCACCATGTTTTCCCTCACAAATCAATGGACGGTAAAAGAAAAAAATACCTGAGTGTTTGAAAAAGAAAAACGATTCAAAATATTTTTTATCTTTCCACTTTTTTCTAATTCGCCCTAAAGTTTCCTTATGGATGTATATGTGAATTTCTTCTTTTGGATCGGAATTGGAAGGAGTGTGATGACTTCCACTGATTCCATTTAATCGAAATTAGGTCCCATATAAAATAAAATATTACGCCGGAATCAAGTTTCGATTGTCCCCAAGTGCGAAGTCCAAATGTATATCCAACTTCTGCAATTTTTTCTGTGCGAACTGAACCCAATATTTCAAAAAGAATTTTATATCCTCTTGGATGAAGTTTTTCCTTTGTTTCTAAATAAATTGATTTTCGGATTCCAAAAAATCCACTCATAGGATCTGTAATCGGAACAGGAAACAACCATTCAGAAATTTTTGTTGCAAACTGACTTGCTAACTTTCGAAGTATCGGAAAATTTCCGTAACCTCCATCGGCACTACGGCGTGTGGCAACTACGATATCGTTTTCATTCAGTAATCGGATCACATCAGGAATTTTGGTATAGTCGTGTTGAAAGTCAGCATCCACCACCACCAGATTCTCACCTTCTGCTTTGTCGTATCCGTAAGTGACTGCAGAACTTAATCCTCGTTCTGTCGTACGAACAAAGGGTTTGATTCTTTTATCATACTCGGCAAGGACTTTTGCAACTTCAAAAGTGCCATCAGGGGAGTTATCATCCACAATGACAATTTCAAACTCTAAAGATTCTTTTTCTAATATTTTAGAGATGGTTTCGGCACAGTTTTTGATATTGCCGGCTTCATTATAAGTTGGTAATATGATACTTGTTTTATTTTGCATGACTGGTCATTTAACTTCTTTTGTTTTTAAAAAAGCCCCTTTGTTTGATTTTTGATACATAACTCACCACTTTCACACGAAGTCGCAATTGCTTTGGAACATTCTCCAAACAATTGGAACTGTTTGGTGCAGAGAATTTCGCAGGCAAATTGGTACATCTTAGGATCTTGTAATTTCTTTTGGTCTTCTTTTAAACAGAGACTTGCTTTTCCGCAAAGATCCTTACACTCCGATGATTGATCTAATTTTGCTTTTTGTCCAAACTTGGGAGCATTGTCTTTGGAGATGTCCCAAACAGAAACCAGTGCTAATAAAAATAGAAGGATTCCGTATTTTTTCATCGTAACTCTTCCTTTTTCCACACGTTTACTTCTGATTGAAAAGTCCGTTTGTCCATTTTAAGTAAGGCTTTTAAAGTTTCTTTTGAATCTAAGTTCAAATGTTGTTTCCATTGAAACCAAGAGTTAACTTTTTTCCAATCTTCAGTCAAATTAGCCTCCGAGAAGGTAACAATCATTTCTGCATCGGGACATGTATCCCGATAGGTTAGTGGAAGAGCAAATTTTACTTTGGAATCTATTAATTTATTTTGGACGTCCATTGCTGTCCAAGGATTCTCTGCGATTACGCATAATTCTTTTCCTTTAACGTCAGTAAGTTGATCTGCGATGTTTGGATCGGCCATCGGTCTGACAAAAAACAACATAATGATAGGCACTAAAAGAAGTTGCGAAATAAAAACTCCATAAAAACTTTTATTTTTATTTTGAAATGCTATAGCGCTTATTGATAACACAATTCCAGTAAGTGATACTGCGAATAACGAAGGTAATCGAAGAACTACTGCTAAAGCTACCAGTAAAAAATATAATACTGGAATTGAGTATTTATTGCATTTGGAAAGGATTATAGTCTCCCAATTCTCTTTCTTTAATGCTGGAATCAGAAATAAAAAACTTATAAAAGGAGTAACATAATATGGATCTTTTCTATTTGGCATTAAGTGGAAAATCGTAACAAACAATAAAAAAACCAACAAAACCATAGTCATAATTCTGTTTTTATCTTTGGAAGTTCTTTTAATAATTTTCCAAACTGTATGAAATAATGGGATGGAAAAAGGGATTGTATATAGAAGCCAACCTCCCCAAATTCTAAGTCCCGATTGGTTCGCGGCATAAAATTTCCCCATATTCTCTGTAATAAAAAAGAATCTTAATAATTCTTTTCCTGAATTTGTAAATAGGTATAAATAGGATATCCAAAGGATTGGAATAAGAAGAGAAAGTGAAAACAAAAGAAGAGTTTGTTTTTCTTTTAAAAGTGGCTTGAAAGAAATATGGAAATGTCCCTTTCTGACTCGAATCATTTTTAAATATAGATAACTGATTAAAAATAAAACTATATAAATGTGAAGAATGGGGCCTTTTAGTAAATATCCAAATCCTACAAGAAAACTTCCCCAGGCAACATAAGTTAGATTTTCTTTTTCTTTGGACTTAAAAAATAAATAAACGTAAAGTAAGGTAAAAAATACCAGTGCTCCTTCCATCATTAGAATCCCGAAAAATTTTAAGGAAAGGAAAGAGAAAGCAAATGCTAAAGTAGCAAGTTTAGATTCTTTTTCTGACTTACTTATGGATTGGTAAAATTTATAGAACAAAGCCAAGGTTCCGAGGCCAAATAAAAAAGAAACTAATCGCTCGGAAAAATAACTAATTCCGAATATTTTATCAAAAAACATACCCATCCAGAAGAGAAGAGGTGGTTTATACGGATTTGGAAGTCCAGATAAAACTGGGAGGGTATAACTTCCCACTTCCAAACTTTCTCGAATGGAACGAATGTGCATAATTTCGTCACCTTGTGGAAAGGCAACATCGGGTATACCAAGGGTCATCGCAAATAAAGCAGAAAGAATTATTAGTAGAACAAAATACATTTTGGACCCCATTTATCCATAAACGAAGATACTGACCAGTCAGTCAACGTGTTTAAGTTGAAAATTGTGAATCCGTTGCGTTTTTAAAAATTATGTTTAGTGTTTTTTATTTTGATGAGTGAAAGCCATGACAAGGTTTTTTAGATGGTTTCAATAGGGAGAAAGGCATGGAATACAAGGCAAAAGGCAGGATATTCCTAAAAATCGATGTTTTTCGTTCAAAATCTTTGAAAATTGATTGGAATAGGAACGGGACCGCGCAGTCTAAACTTCATTGTATGGATCCAATTATTGCTGAGAACTTACAAATTTTGCAGCAAGGAATTTTTCTTCTCGAATCTATAACGAACGAAAGATATAAACAAAAACAGGAAATCCTAACATCTTCCATTGGTGAACACTTTCGTCACATCATTGAACATTACGAATTGTTTTGGAATGGATTCAATGTTGGTCATATCGATTATGATAAAAGAAATAGAAATCCTCGCCTGGAAACAGATCGATTATTTGCCATTGAATCAATGGAACAATATGTTTCTCTGTTTCAAACCCGGAACTTGAAGCCAGAAAAAATTTCAATTTCACAAAACTATAACCCGAATGAAAACGTTCCGATCATTCCTAGCTATACCAATCGAGAACTTCTATTTTTACTTTCTCATACAGTTCATCACTATGCAATTATATCCATTTTGGTGAAGTTAGATGGTGGAGTTGTATCCAAAGAGTTTGGGTTTTCCCCTGCGACTCTATTTGCAAAAACATAATAAATTTAATTAACTGTGTTATTAGATTAAATTGTTTAATTCATTGAACGATTTTTCATTAGACTGGATGGATTTAACATTTTTTCTATTTTGTAATATCTCACATACCACTTAGATCTTGGCGTTTTTCTTTGAGATAAATTAGTTTCAAAACTGGGACTTTTATTTTCAAATGAAACTTTATAAAAAAATAATCGCAGCATTTTTCGTTCTTTTTATCATTTTCGGTGTTCTCTATTACAATCGATTGCTTTTACTCCGTTATTCTCTGGGTTGGATTACTGACATCCGTCATCCGAGAGAACCCAATCATCCTGTCCCTTGGCAAACTGGACCAGTTCAGTCCAATGAACCAATCACTGGTCGCCCACCGAATGTCATTGTCATCATGGCAGATGATTTAGGTTTTAATGATGTCACTACGTATGGTGGTGGTTATGCGGAATTAGGGGTTCCCACACCTAATATTGATTCTATTGCGAAGGATGGTGTGCGTTTTGATTCTGGGTATTCAGGGAGTGCTGTTTGTACGGTATCACGTGCAGCTTTAATGACCGGTAGGTATCCTTCTCGGTTTGGAGTGGAATATACTCCAACTCCAGGTGCGCTTGCAAGAGTGGGAGCTGATTTGTACGCAGATCCGGATCGGTTGTATCCTGTTGTGATTGATAAAGAAAAAGCTGAAAAATCTAAAAGTTTTAATGAACTCGGCATGCCTGGTTCGGAAATTACGATCGCAGAAGTTTTAAAAGAGAGAGGATACCATTCGGTTCATATTGGGAAATGGCATTTGGGGAGTACGGAAGAAATGAGACCAAACAAACAAGGGTTTGACGAAACTTTGTTTATGGAGAGTGGGTTGTATCTTCCAGTTGATGATCCAAATGTTTATAATTCAAAACAGGATTTTGATCCCATAGATCGTTTTTTATGGCCCAATATGCGTTTTGGCGTGAGTTATAACGGTGGTAAGTGGTTTGAACCAAGCAGGTATTTGACAGATTATTTTACTGATGAAGCAGTGAAGGTGATTAAAACAAACAAACATAGACCTTTCTTTTTGTTTTTAGCTCATTGGGCCGTACACACTCCTTTACAAGCAAGTAAGGAAGATTATGATGCGCTTTCGCATATCAAAGATCATAGAAAACGAGTGTATTTGAGTATGATTCGTTCTTTAGATCGAAGTGTTGGAAAAATTTTAGATTCATTGTCAGAGGAAGGATTAGATAAAAACACAATTGTGATTTTTACAAGTGATAACGGTGCACCGAATTATATTGGGTTACCTGATGTGAACTCACCATTCCGTGGTTGGAAATTGACACTATTTCAAGGTGGAATTCGTGTCCCTTATTTAGCAAAATGGCCAGGTCATATCAAACCAGGAACAAAATACCAAAATGCGATTACGAATATTGATATCTTACCTACGGTCGCAGGGGCAGCTGGCGTAAAACTACCGTTAGATAGAAAAATTGATGGTGAGAATCTTTTGCCTTATTTAAAAGGAAATGTGGTTCAAAAACAAAGACCACTTTTTTGGAGTGATGGGTATTATCAAACGGTACAATCAGATGGATGGAAATTAATTCGAACAGAACGCCCGAAAAAGAAATGGTTGTTTCATTTAGACATCGATCCCTTGGAAAAGAAAAATGTTGTTTCTATTTATCCGGAAAAACTATCGAAGTTGGAGAATTTATTAGATAATTATAATAAACAAATGCCTGAGCCACTTTGGCCTTCTTTTATTGAATTTCCTGTTTCGATTGATAAAACCTTAGATCAAAAACAAGAAAAAGAAGATGAGTATACGTATTGGGTGAATTAAATCTCTAATAATCAGCTAATATGAGTAAGTTGATAGTGCTTTTTTTGATTCTTTTTGGCAATTGTTCGCTAGTTCGAATTCATTGGGGAAACAAAGATAATTGTCACTATCAGAAATCAAATGTGAATCCAAATTTTCCTGGAATGGTTTGGGTTCCTTCGGGTCAGTTTGAAAAGGGATCTAATGTATATCCAGAAGAATCACCGATTTACTCCGCAACTGTTTCTGGATTTTGGATAGATGAAACTGAAGTTACCAATGATGAATTTGCCAAATTTGTATGGGAGACAGGTTATCAAACGGAAGCTGAAACAGGATTGATTTCAAACATTCAACTTAACCAGCTGAAACTGAATGTACCAGGCGCTGTTGTTTTTCAAAAACCGAAAGAGGATCTTAAATCAAACTCATCATTCGATTGGTGGAATTACGTGCCAGGAGCCAACTGGCGTCATCCTGATGGGCCAGATTCTTCCATAGAAGGAAAGGGATCCTTTCCTGTAGTAGCAGTGAGTTATATGGACGCTTTAAACTTTGCGAGATGGAAAGGCCATAGTTTGCCAACGGAAGTGGAATGGGAATTGGCTGCAGCTAATGGAAGTCAGGATAATGCCAATACTTGGCAAGGTGAGTTTCCTTACTTAGATGAAGGGAAAGATGGATTTGTTGGAATTTCACCTGTTGGTTGTTTTGCGAAAAATAAATTCGGTTTATATGATATGATCGGAAACGTTTGGGAATACACTGCCGATCCGTGGACTGAGGACAAAACTTTAGACAAAAGAAAATACCATACGATCAAGGGTGGATCTTATCTTTGTTCGCCGAACTATTGCAAACGATATAGGGCCCAAGCTAAACAACCTCAAGAAGACCAATTGGCCAGTAACCATATTGGATTTCGAACAATAAAAAGAACTCATTTTAATACAATTAAAAAACTAAAGGAAAAATTATGAAGTCAAATCAAACCAAATCACTCTATTTCAATATCTTATTTTTGTCTGTATGTTTACTCACACTGTCTTGTTCATGGGATCGTTTTGTCATTAGTCGTGTGAATGAAAGTACAATTGTAAAAGCCAAAGCGGCAAAAGAACTTTTGGATAAGGATAAAATTACGATTGTTCTTACAGGAACAGGTTCGCCACTTCCCTCAGAAAGTATCCAGAATTCCACTGCTATATTTGTGAATGGGCAGTTTTTGGTATTTGACGCCGGTGATGGTGTGGCAATGGCAATGGAAAAATTAAATTTACCGGTAAGTGAAATCACTTCGGTTTTTATTACACATTTTCATTCGGATCATTTTGCTGACTTGGGTGAGGTGATTGACCGCAGTTGGTTACTAGGAAGACAAAAACCTCTGACAATCCACGGTCCTAAAGGAATTTCGGATCTAGTGAATGGATTTTTAAAGAGTTATCAATCGGAATTTTATTACCGCACCAAACACCACGGTGATGCAGTAATGCCATCGCAGTGGAAAGGGGCTAAAACCAATGAGTTTGCACCTAAATCGGATGGATCTTCAAAAATTGTATATGAAAAAGATGGAGTCATTGTATATGCTTTTTATGTAAACCATGTACCAGTAGAACCAGCTGTGGGTTATCGCCTTGAATATAAGGGTAAATCTATAGTGATATCTGGTGATACTGCGGATTCAGAGTTTCTCAAAAAACAGTCATTTGGTGCTGATTATTTAATTTCAGAAGTTATGAATAAGTCAATGATTGCAAAAATTGAAACAGCTTATGATTCGATAAATAATTCAAGATTAAGTAAAATTATGAAAGATATCCAGTTGTATCATATAGATGCTTTTGAGTTGGGGAATTTGGCTGAAGAAGCTAAAGTAAAAACATTAGTTTTAACTCATATGATTCCCTTCGTTAGCGGATATGTTCAAACCAAAGCAATATATAAAGATCCAATCCAAAAGGTATATCATGGAGATTTGATCATTGGACATGACGGCAAAAGAATCGAAATTCCATTGCCATGATTGTCATCGATTTGTAACTATCTGAAGGGTCTTTGGTTCTACATTAAAACAAATATGTAAATGTAGGGCCAATTTCCCATCCACGTAAACTTAAAGGATTAATTTCCGCTTCCGCATAGATTCCACCTAAAGTAATTCCAAAATACTTATTGAAAAAAACTGTGGCAGATCCTCTCACTTCCCAAGCGGCAAGCACTGGATTCCTTCTGACATCAGTCCTTAAAAATAAAAACTTATAGGGATTGTATTGTAACCTTAATCCCAAGTTTCCAAATTCTTTATTAATCGAATTGTATAATGGACGAGCATAAGCACTTCCTAAACCTTGGTAAGCCCAAGCGCCACCAATCGCAGCAGGATCGGATGGCAAAAGTAAATTGTCCGATCTTTGTATCGCTCCTACTGTGGAAAAGACATTGGCATAAAATCTAGCATCGCGGTATTGAAAGTAAGGTTCAATTTCCCAATTTTTGAAATAATTGAATTTAAAACCGAGTGAATAGATGTTAATTTTCATTTGGTCATTCACTTGGATTTTAGGAAAGGCAACATAATGGTTTGATACACTTGTTGTTTCGAGTACATTATTCCATTCGTAGTTTCCAGTCCTTAAAAATTGCCGAACAGAAAATACCGCGGATACTAAGTCAGATATTTTTTGTGTATAATCAACTCGAATGTTTCTAACTACATGTTCGGAAGAAGAATCAAAAGACTGAATCGGAACCATGCCCTGGTTTGCCGGTGACATTTTTAAATCTATAGATGTATAACCATAAGCAAACAACCATTTGTCGTTAGCTAAAGTAAAAACAGTTCCTTGGTTGGTTCCAGATCCTTCAGATGGAAAATTGGTAGTGCCTGCACTGGTAAGCCCTGTCCTTTTACCAATTCCAGGATTGATGATGAGTCCGGTATTGGGATCACGGTGTGCAAAGGGGATGTTCGGATTGGTTTGGATATCCGCCTTTCCTGCTCCAGCGTAGAAGAGAAATCGCCACCTTTCCTTCTCAGTCGCTTCGTCCTCAGGTTTAGAATTTAGCCCCTCAAACTTGTTTTGGGTAAGGTTAGTGGGCTCTTTTTGCGCAGTTTGTGCCAAAAGCGGGGATATTACGAATAGGATAAGGGATAGGCTCCGTAAAATTGGTTTCATAGGGTCTCTCGTTAGTGTTTTGGACACTGTTCTCTAAAGACCCGTTTTGAGTAGGTGGAAATCTGTTATTACGGATATATTTCCAGTATATTGTATTTATTGCTGATTACTTAGCAGGAAACCAATCTTTTTTTTTTGATTCACTGTATGTTCATTCTATTCGAATCACCATTTTATTGTTAGTTGGTTTTGCGATTCAATTTAAACAATGCATTCTTTAAAATTGGAATGTTAGTCGATTGATTATACAATTCGCACAATGTAATGGGTTTAAATGGAAAGGTTAGGTATTTTGAATACAAAACTATCTTTATTCCTTAGAGATTGATTGGGTTACTATGAATTTGTATGAAAGTTAAATCCATTATCTTTAGTTTATTTATATTCCTACTCGTTTATTGTAACTCAACAAAATCAAAAGTTGTGGAAAAAGATTCTAAACATGTTCATTTGGAGGAGTTTAACGTAGAGTTTGAGAAAAAAATTTATGAAGTGACACCGGGAGTTTACTCTGCTGTAGGTTATGGAATTGCAAATTCAATCTTACTTGTTGGAAACGATGGTCTCATCATCATTGATACGTTAGATGAGTTAAAAGCATCAAAACAAGTATTAGAAGACTTTAGAAAAATTTCTTCTATGCCAATCAAAGCTATCATATATACACATAGTCACCCTGATCATATTTTTGGTTCTGGGTCATTTGTTACTGATGGATCACCGGAAGTTTATGCCCATGAAAGTTTACTTCCTACTGTTCAGAAATTGGCAAGTGAAACCACTCCGATCATTGGAACAAGAAGTGCTCGGATGTTTGGAAATTATTTGGAAAAAAATGATTTGGTAAATGTTGGAATTGGACCTTACCAAGGATACAACACGGATACCAAATTAGATTTTGTTCCTCCAACAAAAACGTTTAGTGACACTCTCGACATTGAAGTTTCTGGAATCAAATTGAAGCTGATCCATGCACCTGGTGAAACCGATGATCAAATCTATATTTACCATCCTGGAAAAAATATATTATTTGTAGGTGATAATTTTTATAAAGCTTTCCCGAATTTGTATACAATCCGAGGAACTTGGTTTCGTAGTTTAAAACATTGGTATGAGTCTCTAGATATCATTCGAAATATAAAACCAGATCATTTAGTCCCTAGTCATGGAAAACCAATCTCTGGAAAGTCAACAATTTATGAAATAATAACGGATTATAGAGATGCCGTACAATTTGTACATGATCAGTCTTTACGTGGAATCAATGCAGGTTACCATCCAGATGATTTAGTGGAATTGATTCAACTTCCAGAACACCTTCTAAAATCGCCTTATCTTAAGGAAGTTTATGGAAAAGTTTCATGGTCTGTTCGTTCTGCATTTAATGGAAATTTGGGTTGGTTTAGTGGTGACTCTGCTGAATTGCAACCATTGGAAAGAAAGGTTTATGCAGATTTGATTGTGGATTTAGCAGGAGGAAAAGAAAACTTAATCAAATACACAAAAAGTAAACTCCAAAAAAAGGATTACCAAACGGTATTAACACTTTCCGGATATTTAATTAGGCACGATCCCAAATTAAAAGATGTGGTATCATTGCGAATAGAGGCACTGGAAAAATTAGGTTCCTTAGAATCCAATGCCAATGCAAAACATTATTATCTTACGGAAGCTTTGGAGTTACGAAATCAGTTTGTTGCAAAAATTAAAGTAAGGCCTAGTCCTGAGTTGTTAAAACGATATCCTGTAAAAGTGATTCTCAGTAGTTTTGTAACGAATTTAGATCCGAAACTAAGTGCTAATACGGACGAGAAAGTAGGCTTTATTTTTTTTGATACGAAGGAATCCTACACCATTCATTTGCGAAGAGGAGTCGCAGAAGTGATTCCTGGACTACTCACAGAAACAAATCTGGTTGTGGAACTAAATTCTCAAGATTGGAAAGAAATGTTAACCAGATTAAAGTCACCTGTTACAACACTTCTTAAATTTAGATTTAAAAAGGGAAACTTGTTATCTTTTACACAGTTTCTAAAGAAGTTTTCACCGAAAGAACAAATCCTAACATTACAAATTCCTACCAGTCAATAGGGAAGTAATCCTTCAGAAATTTTCCGATCCAATGTTTTCCTGTATTAACACCGTCAAACAGGGGATCAACGACTCTTGCGGCACCGTCCACTATATCGAGAGGAGGTTGAAAATCATGAAGGTCTTGTTTTCTTTTTGCAAGTTCGATGGGATCTTCATCGGTCACCCAACCTGTGTCCACTGCATTCATAAAGATACCGTCTTTTGCAAAATCTTCAGCCGACGTATGAGTCATCATATTGAGGGCTGCTTTTGCCATATTCGTGTGCGGGTGACGGTCTTCTTTTTTAAATCTATGAAATTTACCTTCCATAGCTGACACATTGATGATATGTTTTTTCCCCGTATTGTCCTTACGCATAATTCCAACAAGGCGGTTGCAAAGTACGAATGGTGCCACTGCATTTACTAACTGAACTTCTAACATTTCCGAAGTATTAATTTCTCCAAGTTTTAATCGCCAACTATTCGTTTTGCGAAGATCGACTTGTTGTAAGTCGGCATCTAATTGGCCTTCAGGAAACACTGCCTCTAATTCATTTGAATTGTCATGGGAATAAGGAATTTGGGAAAGTGCAGCAGATGAACGAATTCCTACGCCGGGAGTTTTGTGATTCCAACTCACAGCAAGGGCTGTGGCGGTGTCTTTCATTTCAGAATCGGACCTATAAGAATCTAACTCTTGCTTGCAATGTTGGTAAAAACTAAGTAATTTTTGTGCCTCTTGCGGTAATTCAGATACAGATAACTTTTCTGTCTCAAGAAGGTGAGAATAAAAACCTGGAGGCCGTCTTACCGTTTGTGCTGCGTTGTTAATTAAAATATCTAATCGTTCTAAATGATTTTCTAAAAATTTGCAAAAAATTTCAACACTCGGAGTGTGTCTTAAATCGAGTCCAAAAACTTGTAACCGATCTTTCCATAGATGAAAATCAGTTTCCTTTGAAAAACGAATTGCTGAATCATTCGGAAACCTTGTAGTTGCAATGACTCTTGCACCAGAACGTAACAAAAGTAAGGTTGCTTGATACCCAATTTTTAATCTGGAACCAGTGATGACTGCGACTGTTCCTCGTAAGTCTGCTGTTTGAAACCTTTTGGAATAATTGATTTCCGCGCAAGCAGGGCACATGGAATCATAAAAAAAATGGAGTTTTGTAAATGGAGTTTTGCAAATATAACATGGTTTTGGATTTGCTAATTCCTCTGCTTTATCCCAAGACCAACCAGCTGAATTGGAAATTTGTAAAGGAGCTTTGAACACGGCTGTTTCCCTTGCTCGTCTAATTCCAGTTAGTGCAGTCTTTTGTTTTTCTTGAACTTTAATGGTTTGTTTTTTTTCGACGCGAACAGTTCTATTTCTTTTACGTACCTCGTTACGATCAGGGCGAGATATCTTCCCGCAAAGAATCATGAGTTCTAATCTTTTCTCCTCAGAGATCGTTACAAGTTCCTTGGGGGAATCCAAAAGAGTTTTTAAATCCTGTAACAAAGAATCTATGTCCATAAAACCAGAATTTTTGCTGGATTTGGATGAGCAAGTATCTTTGGCTCAGTGTATTCGTGAGGGATTCTGGCAAATCCCGATGGCGTTACAATATTTCTTTAATTTTTAGACTTTAATCACTCGGATCTTTCTTTTGCCTGTAAACTGAATCGGACCTTCAAGCAAACAACTATCCTGCATATCTGACCTTAACTCAGCTACTTGTTCTCTCATACTTTTTATCATTGAGATTATTTCGTTAGGTACACAAGTACCCAATGTTTGAAACAATTTTTCTTTGTCATAATATAGAGATGATAATTGTTGTTCCAGTTGTTGCGTCATTATATCTGGTTCATTGGTAATTGAAACTCCGTTTGGATCTTCAGTCAGGATTTCACGTATAGGTTTTGTGAGGAATTGTTGGATTTCCACTAGATCTTTTTCGTGAATGAGTGGTTCAATTGCAATTAAAATGTAAGTAATAAGAGATGCCTGGATCATTAATTGTGGATCAGCATCTCCAGATTTAAAATTTTGATATTGTATTTGTGTATTCAGTTGTTTCCAAAAACATTTTAATTCAACATACTTGGAAAATAAAATGACTCGCAGTTCTTCCTCATCTTCAATATCTTCTAGAATTTTTAGAAAATTGTTAATTAGAGTATCAAGCCAATGTTGAGTTTTGAGTTCATCTTCTTTTGATCTTTCGAAACCCTTTGCCCAGTCTTCTAAGTTTTCTTTCACTGACCTAACAAAAGATTCATTTTTTAATCTGTCTTTAATGATTTTTAATTCCATAGTTATTTGAATCCAATGATAGGTTTCTATTTTGAAAGTCGATTGTTTGGGATATAAACAGAACGAATTGATTCAATGATAATTTGTTTTGAATCGATTCGTTTATAATTTTCTTTGAATTTGTAAAGACGTTTTAAATCTGATTCTAATTGATAAAATTCTTCTAGAATCTTATCGGTATCAGATGTACCTAATTGAAATTCTAGTTCTTCTTTTTCTTTGTAAAGATTAACAATTTGAGATTCCAAGTTTTCAGCGATTGAATTGTCCATCGCAGTTTAGACTGGTTATTTTTTAAGAGCAGAAATTAAATTAAATTCGACCATAATACTCCAAGGTCTTTTGCTTTGCCCAATTCGAACTGGCTTTAGGATTCTTGCAGTGTTAGATTTATCAATAAAAGTATAACTTTCGCCTCTTTGAATTGCCTTTTTGGCATTTTCCGTGAGTGTTTCTGCGAATGTTCCTAAAGTTTCCCGGTCAGGATGGGAGGCAAAATTTCCGTTGTAGGTAATGAGAGAGGTATTTCCAATTCCGAAGATTTTTTTAGGAGAGAGTTCCGCTTGTAATTGTTCCAGGGAAAAATCGGCACCAAGAATACCTGCAAATTTAAAATGTAAAAATAAATTAGTCATAAAACTTGTCATTTTTACGGTTTTTCCTTCGATGGGATAATCATAAGGTTCCATCATTAAATCTTCGCCTAAGTCGCGTGGAAGTGTATACCATTCATTTTCTCCGATTGTATCATAACCCTGTAAAGGTTCGATTGATATTCTTCCGGAATGTCTATGACAATACGGAACAAATCTTCCGTTTGTATCATGACCTTCTTTGTTTGCATATTCTGAATCTATTAAATCAATTACATTCGGTTCGCAACAGATCGCATAGGCAAGTTGCTGTTCATTTTGAATTAAGTATTCTTGTAGAATAAGAAGCAAATGTTCTCTTTTCATTCCAATATTAGCATGTACCAAACTTTGAATAAGAAATTTTAAACCGTACAACGAGGTTGCCATAATATAAAATATTGATTCGAGTTCTTTAGCAATATTGTTTGTCCACAGTTCTGCAAAATCCACTACCGATTGTTTTTCCATTTCGATGACATCGGCGTTTGCTGAAGAATTTTCTGAGTTGATTCGAGATAAAATTTCGGAGATTTTTTTAGTAGCTTCAGATGTTTGAAACGATAGTTTTGTAACTTCATTTGCGACGATTTCAAACCCTCTACCATGTTCACCTGCTCTTGCTGTTTCAATTGAAGCATTTAGCGCAAGTAAGTTGGTTTGTTTGACTACCTGCTATATGGAAGCTGCAACGAATCCAATTTCTTTTGATCTTTCACCAAAAGAATCAATAAGAACTTTCAGTTTTCGCATTCCTAAATTAGAATAACTATCTTCCATGTTCTTTCCTGTACAGTTCGTTTTGTACGTTCTTTTATAGTATCGGATCTTTGACTTGTCCTATTGATAACCTGCTTGTTGTAATCGAAAGAGTTTTTCATATTTTCCTTTATTTAGAAGTAACTCTTCGTGGCTTCCCCATTCTGTTTTTTTTCCCTGTTCAAGGACTAAAATTTGGTCTGCCATTCTAACCGTAGAAAATCGATGTGAAATCAAAATTACAGTTTTTCCTTGTGTATGCTCTCTGAAATGTTCGAACACTTTCATTTCTGCTTCCGCATCAATTGCTGAAGTAGGTTCATCCAGGATCAAGATGTCGGCGTCTGTGCGCATAAAAGCGCGAGATAATGCCACCTTTTGCCATTGACCTCCGGACAATTCACGTCCATCTTGAAACCACTTTCCTAGTCTTGTAGAATATCCTTTTTCTAAACGAGTTACAAAGTCATGAGCCATTCCAAGTTTAGCAGCTGGAATCCATTCTGCCTCCAATTGCGGTTTTTGGACATCACCCATTCCAATATTTTCTCCAACTTTGAATTGGTATTGTACAAAGTTTTGAAAAATAACTCCGAATCTTCTGCGTAAAGTATCTTCATCCCAATCTTCTAAATTGATTCCATCTAAGTAAATATTTCCTGATGTAGGTGAATATAATCGAGTTAGAAGTTTAATAAGAGTTGTTTTACCTGATCCATTTTCTCCAACTATGGCAAGTTTTTCTTCAGATTTTAATTCAAAGCTAACATTGGAAAGTGAAGGTTCTTTGGCTCCTGGATATAAAAAAGAAACAGAATCAAAAACTATGCCCGATCTACTGTTTCCTTTTTTATTTCCGAAACGTTTTAGAATTGGTAATTCAAGAAATTCCATTAAATTTTCTATATATAAATGATCTTCATATATTCCACCGAATGCTGATAGCGCATTAGAAAAAGTACTTTGACCTTGTCTGAATATGACAAGATACATTGTCATTTCACCTAAAGAGATTTTATGTAATAAAGAAAGGCATACTATCCAAACATAAGAACCATAAAATGCAAATTGGCTGAGTAATCCTAAAAGAAAACTAAACATACCTTTCTGAATTGTAAGTTTTTTATCTTCAGTATATATTTTATTAAAATTTTCTTTATATCTTTTTAAAAAATCTTTTCCAAGATTAAATAGCAAAATTTCCTTTGCATTGTCTTCTCTTGCCATGAGAGTTTCAAGATAAACTTGTTCTCTTGTTTCTTTAGCTTTCCAGCGGAACAATCGAAAACTATGATTTGAAAATTTAGTTTCTGCAATAAAGGATGGGATTGCCGCCACAACTAAAATTAAAGAAGCCAATGGTGACAGTTTGATAAGAAGCCCAAAAAAACTTATAATGGTAATAGATGATTGTGCGATGGTAAAAAACCTAGTAACCATCGAAAGAGGTTTGGAGGAAGCCTCTGTCCTTGCCTGAGTCATTTTATCATAGGTTTCAGAATCTTCAAATTGTGTTAGTTCTAGTCGAATGGCTTTTGATAGTATCCTTTCATTCACTTCTTGTCCTAAACGAATTCTAAGCAGAGTGTAGGCAATATTATATAATTTCTGCGAACCAAAAAAGAGAATCGTTAAAACACCTTCCGCATATACTAAGGAAACTGTATCTGATTGAAGTAAGGTAATCCAATCCTCTGACTTTATTTGACTTAATAAAATGGAATCAATAATTAGTTTCCCGATCCATACAAGTGTCGAAGGAAATAAGCCATTGGCTATAGTTAAAATGCAGATTAGCGCGGTTAAAATTGGAGAACTTCTGTAAGCCAAATCAAAAGCAATTCGCGAAGTTTTGAGAATCCTAAAAAAGGTATCGGACATACTTGTTAGATTGTATTTGGTATTTGTTTTTGATACATTTTTTTATTTGGATAGAGGGCGATTCAATAGAATTCCTGATTGCCATAACTATTTAGGATTTAGAACTTGAAAATAGATTATGACAAAAGAACGTTTAGATAAAGTTTTAGGAAATTATGGATTAGGTTCTCGTTCTGATGTTAAAAAAGAGATACACCAGGGACTTGTTAAAGTTAACGGAAAGGTGGTTAAAGATCCTGGCTTTAAAGTTTCTCTCTCAGATGAAGTTATTTATTATGAAGAAATTTTAATTCGAAAAGAATTTTATTACTTCATGATGAACAAAGCCCCTGATTGTATCACTGCGACCGAAGATATTCGTGAAAAAACTGTGATGGATTATTTAAGTGAGAGACATCGGAATATGAATTTGTTTCCTGTTGGTCGATTAGATAAAGAAACAGAGGGACTTTTATTATTTACAACAGATGGAACACTTGCCCATTATTATACATCACCTAAACATTTTGTCGAAAAAGAGTATTATGTTGAAATTTCTGCTCCAGTCTCTGACCATGATATCACAGCATTTGAAAAGGGTATCGAATTAGATGATGGTTATAAAACCTTACCAGCAAGATTAGCCATTCCTGATCCTTCCCGGTTACATATAGCAACCGTTTGGTTAAAAGAAGGTAAATATCGACAAATTCGCAGAATGTTTCAAAGTTTAGGAAAGGAAGTTATTTATCTCAAACGAATCAAAATGGGAAATTTAAAATTGGATCCGTCAATTCCACTTGGTAGTTATCGAGAGTTGACAGTAGAAGAAGAATCCATTCTTAAACAGAAAATACCTCTCATTCAATAAATCGTTCGATTTTGTCGAAGAAGGCTGCCGGTGCTCTTCTTGGTCTAGAATTTGAAAGAGAAACAAATAGCTGTTCATCTTTCATACTCGCCAATAAATTTCCATTAGAATCAATGATGTCTTGTCTGAAGTAGAATCGAATTTTTTCAAAACTTTCGATCCAACTAATAATTTTTACATATGAGCCTGGGTCCGGCTGCTTATAGATTAAAATTTCACCGCCCATAAAAAAAGTGGTAGAGTCAGTTTCTTTGATTAAATTAAGATCAACAATTTCTTTAAAAAATAGAAAACGACCTTCTTCGAAAATTTTCCAAATAGAATCCGATGGTAAATTCCAAAAACAATTCATATCACTGAACGGTATATAATAATTATGTTCAACAGTATTTTGTAATGTTGGCTTTGGATGGATTGTAAATTGGTATGGCAAAATATTGATTTCAGGCACATTTGGGATGCGAATATTTTTTCCATCCTGAACCAATCTGGATGTTGTTTCTATTTCGCAGGCTTTTTTTCCATCTGCTCCTAAGATTGTTTGTTTCCAGAGTAGGCTTGCGTCATCCAAGCCATAAATTTGAGATTCTACGGTAATTTCAGAATTAACAAATTGTTGGTTCAGAAATCGCACTTTCGTTGAACCTGGAAAATAACTGATATTTAAGTTTAACAGTAGTTCAATGGGATATCCAAATTCTTTTAAAACTTCGCAGCGCGCATCGTAAGCAAAACGTTCATACGTACGACTTGTAACGTGGCGATTCCAGTCCAAATCAAAGTGTCGAGTAGTTAAGGTTTTACGGTAAATTTGGCTCATTCCACCTTTGTTTCTATTTCAAGAGAATGGTAAAGAAAAATACCTGCATATATTTCGCATTTACATATGAAATGGAATTTTTAAATCCTTTCCGATTTAAAATATACTTTATACCACTCTAATGCTAATAGTATTGCGGTGAAAAGACAGGTAAAAGCAGGCACTGGAAAGATATAACGAAAGCTTACAATCGAAACGCACGCATTCCAAAAAAAGGCATATAATAGTAATTTACTTTTTGAGCGACCAGGTAATTGCCCATCTGTTAAACATATTGTTAAAATGCCAATGACGAGTAAAATGGATATATCCAAGGAAAGACTCATACCTTGATAAAATTCGTCAACTGTATGGTTAGATAAGCCACCAGGGAGTTCGACAAGTGTTTTTTCCATTGCTTGCAAGGTCTGAAGTGAGGTTTCTAGTTTTAAATCCTTCCTAGTAAGGCTGCCAATTGTATGACCAATAAGAAAAAAAATCATTAATCCTATTGCGCTGATAAGTCTCCATTTAGATTTCATTTTTTATCTCCGTTGAATTGAAATATTTATATTTTGATTTTAATTTACAATGTAAATGTGGAAAGGTATTGTAAAAAAGGGAACTAATCATTGAAATTATTGTCACTAAAGATAAGGCCTGAATTGGCTGAAATTATCGAAAGTATCTGGTGGTTTGAAAGTGGGATAGGCATTCCTAGCTCGGATAGTTCAATTGTTGTACCGCACAGTAGTGCAAAGTTGATCGTTCCTGTTTGTGGAAAATTAACTACCGAAGAATTTGGCGTAACAAATGAATACCCATTATCAAAAATTTTGATTACTGGGATTTGGGATCATCCAGTATCAATTCGATCATCGGAATATCAAATCAATACTCTTATCTTTCGACTGACCACTGTAGGTGGTTATCAAATCTTTCCATTCCCCTTACATGAATCAACCAATAAGATTTTATATCTGTCTGAAATTTTTGGAAAATCAGCAAACTCATTAGAAGAAACAATTAGTAACATTAAAGATCCATATCAGATTTCAGACAGTATTCAAGAATTCTTAATCAATTCAAAAAATTTATTAAATAAAGAAAATAGAATCGTGAATTATGTAGTTAATCAGATACAATTACAACAAGGACAGTTTTTCATTCAGGAAATTTTTGAAGATATTGGATACAGTAAACGTTATATAGATAAATTGTTTCAAGCTTATGTCGGAGTATCTCCTAAGCTGATTTCATCCATTGAGAGATTTCAATCAATTTACAAAACATGGGCGAAAACTGACATCCTTCATTTTCAGAAGCTTGGATTATTAGATTTATACTACGACCAGTCACATTTTATTAAAGAATTTAAAAAATACACTGGACATAGTCCGAATCAATTTACGTCCAAGGAAAATCAATTTGGTAAATTATTTTATAAAAATCTCTAAATGAGTTTTCAAAGCTTCCAAATTATCTTTAATATCTGTTGATTCAACAAAATAGATTAATTGCCAGTTTTGAGTAGTGATTCCTTGTTTATTGTTCGGCGTATCCCAAGGCGGATACACTCTAAATCCTCGTTTACCTATATATTTACCCAATAAAATTCCTTTTTCATTAAGAACCACCTTTGGAAAAATAAAGTAACCGTTTCTATTTTCATTGATAGTTTCTATGATATAAAGATCAATATTATCTTTGTAATGAAATGGTTCAATCGGTCCATTTTTACTCCGTTTCCATAGAGTTACAAATTGTCCGATTTTTTTTGGAGTAATTTTTGCGGTTCGAAAAATAATTATTTTATTTTTACATTCGAATTTAATTGCATTATAGTCTTCACTTTCTTTATCGTATTGGATTTCTTCAATGGTTAAATGATAAAGATCGAATAACTTTTTTTGTAATCTTAATAGAAATTTGGGAATAGTATTTTTATTAGTTGGAATAGGTTTCATTTTAATTTTTTTAGTGTGATACTAATTTGAGACCCACAACAGATAAAACTAAAGTTGAAAGGAAAAATAATCTCCAGAATTCCATTGGTTCTTTAAAAAATAAAATTCCAATCACCACAGTTCCTATGGCACCAATTCCAGTCCAAACCGCATAACTAGTTCCTATCGGAAGCGTTTGCGTTACTTTAATCAATAAACTCATACTAATGATTAGTGAAACCAAAAAACCGGAATACCAAAAATAAGTTTCTGTACCGGTAATGTCTTTTGTTTTGCCTAAACAAAAAGCAAACAAAACTTCGAAAAGACCTGCAATTAAAAGTAAAATCCAACTCATATACACTCCCGTAAGGCTATCCTCGCCATACATCTTTGGTTGTAAACTCCATATGAATAAACTGGTTTGGCCGAGTTGATGTAGTTTGTATCGTGACATTGTTTTTTGAAAAACCAATTGATTGCAATGATGGCCCGATTTTATTCTCTAAATTAATTAAAATTTATTCAACTATTTGGTATAATAATTGACCAAAAAAAGCTACTATATTTTATTAAACTAAATGGTTGAATTAAAAAAGAAAGAACAAGTATTGGACCGTGTGTTTGCAGCACTTGCAGACCATTCAAGAAGACAAATGTTATCTCGGCTTCGAAAGGGATCCTTGAGTATTACCGAGCTTGCTGAGCCCTTTGCTATGTCATTTGCAGGTGTTGCTAAACATATCGAAGTTTTAACTGAAGCACAGCTAGTGAGAAAGATTCGCGCTCCTGAAGATGGGCGTAGTTATCGTCTGGAACTTCAAAACCAAACTTTAACAGAAGCATCCAATTGGATTATTTATCATCAAGAGTTTTGGACAAATAAATTAGAAAAGTTGGAAGCATTTTTACAGGAGAAAGATCATGAACAATCAAGTATTAAGAGTAGAAAGAAAAATTAATGCTGATGCAAAAAGATTATTTCGGGCATGGCTCAATGCAGAGGATTTTTCACGTTGGTTTTTATCCGGTGAATTGATAGGGATTGAATCGGTTACTTTAGAACCGCGACCCGGTGGAAAGTTTCTAATCAATATGAGTCTCAATGGAGAAATTCTTCCACATACAGGTGAATACATTAAAATTGAAGAACCGCATACATTAATTTTTACTTGGCGTTCACACGCAACTGAAAACCGTGATACGCTCGTTACAGTAACATTTACCGAGTTATCTAATGAAAAAAGTGAAAATAGTGAGGTATCATTAAAACATCCAACAACCTTGATAACCTTGGTGCATGAAATGTTATCAGACGAAATTCAAATTAAAAATCACAACCACGGATGGACAAGTATATTGGAAGGTTTGAACAAATGGTGTGAGTGAGTCGAGTACTTAGCTTTAAAGAAATTAAAGAATATTGAATTATAAATAAGGAGAGTTGTATGGGGATATATCACAAAATAGGGGTTAAGGCAGTAGCTAAAGATGTAATCAATGCACTGACCACAAAAACAGGATTAGCCAATTGGTGGACGAAGGACGTCAGTGGAAATTTTTTTTCCGGAATTTCTGCTGTAGGAGATTTGATTTCATTTGGGTTTGGGCATGGTAATGCTATTGAAATGAAAGTGCAGGATATAACGGCAAATCACGTTTTATGGGAATGTATATCTGGACCAGAAGATTGGATCGGTTCCCATATTGATTTCCATTTGAATATGGGAAAGGCTGCCACAGGAGAAGAATTGACAATTTTATACTTTCGACATAAAGATTGGAAGAAAGAGTCAGAGTTTACTGCTCATTGTAGTATGAAATGGGCAACCTTTCTTCTCAGCTTAAAGAACTTAATTGAAATTGGAGTTGGAAAACCTTCACCTGATGATATCAAAATTGATGATATAAATTGATTTAGATGTAATTAGACTAAAAAATTTCATCTGTCTAATTGGAAAAACAAAGGCAGATGAAAAGGAAAGAACAAAAAACTTGACGAAAAATTTTCTTATATCAGCTTAAAATTCAATGGAAGCTAAAGAAAAAACTACGCCAATTAATATACAAGGTGCTACAGTAATCATTTCGCATCGTGTTTTGATAGGCAAAGAAAAAAAATATGAAGAGTGGCTGGAAGTTATTTCTTCATATTGCCGTGCTGCGAATGGCTTTTTGGATTGGCAGGTAATTAAACCAATTCCCAATTTAACTGTTACATACACTTTTATTATTAGGTTTAATTCTGAAATAAATTTACAAAATTGGATGAACTCTTTTCAAAGGAGTCATCTTATTCAGGAAATTAGTGACTCTCTTGAAAGTGGAGATCAATACGACACAAGGAATGGTCTAGATTTTTTATTTTCATTCGAAACACAATCTATTAAGCCACCATTGCGTTGGAAACAATTTCTTATTACTTGGTCAGCTATCTTTCCATTAGTAAATATAGTTCCAATATTTATTTTGCCTGCTTTACGGTACATAATTCCATACGAAAATCGTTTATTAGATTCTTTTTTTATTTCTGCGTGCATCGTGTATTTAATGGTTTTTGTGATAATGCCAAAATATACAAGTTTGATCAGAACTTGGTTATATAAAAGACCATAATTATCACAATTAAAATGATACACTTCGTTATGCGAAGTGTATCATAATCATACTTTCAAATATTCTAATTTGGTAAAAATAATTTTTTCCATTGGTTTAAACGTTTACAAGCTAAGTAACAAGTGCTTACGAGCAAAAATAGAATCATAAGAAACGGGGCAGGTCCAATACTGTATTGTAAAAACCCTAAATATAATACAATGTTAATTACAATTGGAGATAAAATCAATAAACCAGTGACCGTTGTCTTTTGATAAAGAACAAGAATTCCGCCAATAATTTCGATGATACCTACAAGATTCCACAAATAACCTGTTGAAATAATGGCAGCAATAAAATTCGCAGCCGCCGGTGTCATGGGAGGCGTAGGCATAAAAGCGTAAAACTTGCTAAATCCGAATAGGATAAAAATAATTCCCAATACAATTCTAAAAAAGGTGTCCAAAGGATTCATAAATATCTCCAAAAAGTAGTTGTTCGGACAAGTAAATTTTAAATAAAAATTTCCGTCAACATTTATTTGTCTAGACAAGTAAATGATATGGGTTCATCTGAATATTTAATTATGTTTTTACTGGAAGATCAAATTGGATTTAATTTGAATCGAGTGGCTCTTTTATTTCGTCGAGAACTGATTCGTTGTCTTCGGGAATTTCACTTAACGCCCGAGCAGTGGCAGGTTTTAGCTATGTTGTGGCAAAAAGAGGAATTAACGCAAAAACAAATAATTGAATTAACCTTACAAGATGCACCTTCTGCATCAAAAATGATGCGCCGAATGGAACATGCTGGTTTGATTCAGGTAAAAGTATCCAAATTAGATAAACGTTCAACTATCATTAATCTTACTGCTGATGGAAGATCATTACAAAGGATTTTGCCAAAGAGAATCTTAACTCACTTTGATCCTATATTAAACGCAATGTCTGAGAAAAATCGCAAAATGTTTTTGCTGCTATTGAAACAATTTCGAAAAATTCTAGGCGATGAAGTTAAGAAATAATTGCCATTCGTATATATTTTTAGTTATTAGAAAAAATATGATTGAATTATTCGAATTTGCTTTATCTGGAAATTGCTACAAAGTTAAGTTATTGTTGTCTTTTTTGAATTTAAAATATGAAAGTCGAATCGTTAATCTTTTAGAAAAAGAACACAAAACTAGTTCTTTTTTGGCTATGAATCCATTTGGTCAAATTCCTGTGTTAAAAGATAAGGGAATTCTACTTCGAGATAGCCAAGGAATTTTAGTATATTTAGCGCAAACTTATGGTGGAACAAATTGGTTCCCAACGGAACCTTTACATACTGCCGAGGTAATCGCTTGGCTATCAACCGCTGCAAACGAAGTTTCGCGTGGACCTGCTACACTACGAGCGCATTATTTGTTGGGACGTCCAATAAATCTTGAAGAAGCAAAATCTGTAACAGAAAACCTTCTATCTATCTTAGAAAATAGACTTTCAAATCAAAATTGGTTAGTCACAGATTCCATTACCATTGCTGATCTAGCAATTTATCCTTATATTGCACTTTGTCATCAAGGAAAAGTTGATTTATCAGACTATGGGAATATTCGGAAATGGATGTTGCAAATAGAAAATATGCCAGGGTATATTACTATGCCTGGATTAGCTGAATAGATTTTGCATTTAAATTTAGTTTTCCTTTCTGTGACAATTCGTTTTTTTTTGATCAATTAGGCATCCGAAATTATATACAAACATATTAGATTATTCTGAAATATTTAGAATATTTCGGTGTGATCGTTATACACGAAGAGATCCTCGGAATCCTCGGGCAGCATAGTAAGATTCGGCGCCGTTGTGATAAATGAAAACAGTATCATAACGTAAGTCTCCGAATAATGCTCCACCTAAATTTCGAATATTAGAAGGTGTGAGTATCCAGCTTGATGTTTTTGTATCAAAGTTACCCAATGTTTGCAATTCTTTGTATTGGCTTTCTGTTAACAAGTTGATGCCCATTTCATTTGCCATGCCAATGGCGGAATTTTTCGGTTTGTTTTCTTTACGTTCCTTTAATGCTTTGTGATCATAACAAAAACTTCGCCTGTCTTTTGGTGATTCAATTGAACAGTCAAAAAAAATATATTCGTTTGTCTTTTGATCGTATCCGACTACATCTGGTTCTCCGCCGGTTCTTTCCATTTCACTGAGCGACCAAACTTTTTCAGGATTAGCTTCGAGTTTTTTTTGTATTTCCAGCCAATCGAGATCTTTATGTCTATTTTTATTTTTATCGAAACGAATCTTTAATTCTTTCAATAGTTCAACTGATTGTTTAACTGTTAACTTTTTTTTACTACTGCTCATTTCAAGTGCCTCTTCTGAAATTGCAATTCGTTACAAAATAGTTTTTGTTAGATTGCAAGAAAATGTAAAATATAAGTTTTATTTTGGACAATCAGTTTCTAATCTTCTTTGAAGATCCTGAACTATCGCAAGTTTTCGTTCCCGTTTGGATTCAGGAAATTGCGCTTTATAAGATTTAATATCGATATAAGAAAAGTTCATGTGAATATTTTTAAATAGCTTTGGAAAAAATTGTCCTGGAGCCTGCACATGATGAAGACCACCAGATAAGCAAAGTAACATCATTCCATCATCCATTTTCTCCATAATATCTGCCACACCAGCTCTGACTGTCATAGGTTTTCCAAACTTATCAAATCCGGTTGGTCGCTTCATTCGTCCTTCGGGGGTGATCATAACAATATCTGTTGGTTTAAGACTTTGAAGGTAAAGATCCCAGGTCTCATCGTTTTTTCTAGAAACTGAATATAAATTAGGGATCAGTAGTTTCAAAAAAGTTCCCACAATCGGGCGTTTAAGTGTGGTATCTGCACCAGGGATTTTAAAGTGTCCAGATAAATGCCAAAGATAACTAAATGGGAGTATCTTGGAATAGACTACTTCGTATAACGATGTATGGTTTAAGAATACAATAAGTCTGATCTGTTTCCAAGGATTTTTCGGAATTGGATCTAACCATCGAAAATGACCTTTATAAAATACCTTGGAAAGAAAAGTTACTATTAAAAGAATGAGAAAAGCAAGTGTCCTTCTCATATTGAGAGTTACATTACACAAGCGCTCGTAATTGCTCGCGAAATCCTTCATTTATATTAATAACATTCCGTTTCGTCTTTAGAAATTGCATAGAATCATCTACAGAAGTTCCGTTTGTTTTTGCTAAGTATGCAGTTACAATAGCAGCACTCCTGGAAACACCTGATAGACAATGTACAAGGACTTTTCCGTTTTTCCTTCCTTCTTCGATAAATTCCATACATTCTTGAAGTATTGTAGATAATGATTCTGATTTATTGTCTAAGATTCGGAATGATTTATGATTGAATTCACCTTTATGAGGGTCATCTAAAAAAGATCCTAGAGATAATATATGTGTAATTCCATTTTTTTGTAGTTCTTTCTTATTTAAAGAAGCTTGTAAGCCACTAATGTACAGGCCGTCAATTACTTCATCAGGTTTTGCAGTCTCAACAACTGCCGGACTCTCTAATGAATTACTCCTTGCAAGAATTCCAATGAGTTGGTGGATAATATCGATCTGATTGATTTTTCCTGTTTTATAATTTTCGGACCCTCGTAGTTGAAGTAGGTAATCGAAAACTTGTCGTCCAAGTTCTACCCAGATATTTGTGGAAGCAGGCAGTGGACCACCGATACCACCTCGTCTCCTAAGAATATCAAAACTTAAATCTAATGCTTGTTCTAAATCTTTTAAATTTTCTACATAAGGGACACTTCTTGCTAAACCAGTTACCATCAAGTTGTCTTCGCCAAATAGTTTGGTTCGATAATCTGTCTTATAAAAAACTACTGGCTTTCCAGCTGCGAAGGCAAGAGTTGCTTCAATAATTCCACCTTCGTCAGGAACTCTTCCATTCAAATTTAATACGACACCATCGCATCGTTCGATAACATTATAAACATCTATTGCAAAAATTGCTGATTTTAGATAATATTTTGCCCAGCCTTGTTCTTCTTCGGGTACAATATCTCTTGATTTTGGTATTACCTTAAATAACTCAGCTATTTCTAAGCCATCTCTCGGTGGTAGGAATGTAGAATAGCCTAGAGATTCCAGATGTTTCGATATTGCGGCAAGTTCGTTGATTTCGGAAGGATTAAACATTGGGCCCGCGCAATAAATTCTTTCTGATTTTGACATCTTTACGTTTCCTGTTATCAGCGCCAATGATTGATTTGGATCAATAGGAGGCTTGATTGAAAGGTCTATCTATTGTATGTTAGTATTTAATGACAAGAAAATTCTTTTTAAATTGGAAATTATTTTGGTAAATTGTTTATATGAATAATGACATAATTAGATGGAGTAATTATATCATACTTTGTTATTTTAAATTAATCGTTTATTTTTTGTTAGCTTTTTGTATTTAGGAAAAATACAAAAAGTGTTTTTTCAAATATTGAGTTTTTCTTATGAGCGTTTGGTCTATGTTATAAACTTTCGGTATAACGCGAAAGGTTTTAGCTTTTTGTAAATTGTTTAGTAGAAACATCTAATGAATGTAATTCATTGAGTTAATGATTTTTTTTCTCTGTTATGCGTAGTTTTTATTCGAAATCTAATATTGAGTGATAACCTTTCGGTATAGATTTTTTGCATTCTACTGTATTTACTTTGCATTTTACTTTACCTGATATTTTAGCGTTCCGTTCAAAAATTCCGGTAAAAATATATTCATTTGTTTCTTCGACTCCGTTTCCATTTAGGCTTCCATTTGTGAAAGTTCCCGATTGGATCCAACCACCAGCAGAACTTGACCAGCTTCCCGTGCCATTTAAACAATTTCCTGAACATAGAAAGTATTTGCCCCAAGTTCCAGCGATTGTTCTACCATCCTTAAAAGTAATTTTTCCTGCTGATCCAATTTTATGTTCTCCAAATTGCCATTCGGTATCAATTACTGTCCCGTCAGTTAATGTTTTTGTTCCTTTTCCATGATATACGCTTATGTAATCTATGTTTGGATTTGGTTGAATCCAATCCCAATCTCCTTCATAAGAAAAAATTAGAGATTCATTTCGATGGTATCCTGGTTTTTCTTGAATATATAGCATTTTTCCACGACCAAAAGGTAAAATACGGTCTACCCAAAAATTGAAAAATGGGCTTACTTTAGTTTGTCCTTCATAAATGTCTTTATATTCGCCAGTTGCGATGTATCTACCTTTGTTGTTCTGACATTGATTCTCTTCTGTGCATTTTAGCATTGAAGATCTACATGAAAATAAGATTGATATTGAAATTATAGTTGCTAGTATATTTTTCATTTGATGTACCTTCTCTTAAGTCTTAATTTTGGTTAGTTTTGTCAATTATGAACTTAGGTATTATTATAGTTCTGGTATGACTTCAATACATGTGTAACGGTTATGCGTCATGAGAAGGGTAACACTTTTTATTTATCTTTCTTGGTTTATGAACTTTGTATGAGTTAGGATCAGAAATGATCAAGAATAAATTTTGATCGATGAACCCCAGCTTATTAGAACCGAACCAAATGGAAACAGAATCGTTTTCATTTTTGATCCCGACATTAAATCCGTTAAAAGGATTTCCAACCATAACGAGGTGCCCATTCCAATTAATGTATCCTCTGTCATTGACATGTC
Source organism: Leptospira montravelensis (assembly GCF_004770045.1). Lineage (NCBI taxonomy): Bacteria > Pseudomonadati > Spirochaetota > Leptospiria > Leptospirales > Leptospiraceae > Leptospira > Leptospira montravelensis. The sequence goes on along the minus strand of NZ_RQFO01000014.1, from coordinate 13,102 downwards.
TTTGCTTGAAGCCATAAGGATATGAGATGAGTAAATCAGCATTTGGATCGAATAGTTTATCTGACTTCACATAGATCTGTTCAGGAGTTTTCATACCTAGAGCTTCATGTGGTCTGTTTCTATTAAAATCGATTCTCCACTTGTCGAATAGTTTTTGGAAGAGAGTGATGTTTCCCACGATCTCATGTTGTAGTTCGCGAGCCATGTCCCTATGCATGCGCTCATGAGCGCCATTCTGGTAAGGTTTTCCAGGTTGAAATCGATCAAGTTTGATTCCTAGGGAGAGCCACCAAACAGAGAGTTTAGTGAGTCCCCAAAGGGACTGCATAGAAGCGAATGGAGGACCATTGTCAGAGCGAATGATATCCGGAATCCCATAGATTTTAAATAACCTAATAAATTCGGCCTTAACGGAAGGAATGTCCCCTTTCTTAAGAGTCTTTATAGAGAGAATGTATTTGGAGAAATCGTCTCGAACAGTGAGAGGATTAACTTCCGGAGTATACCACCATCCTTTAAAGTCAACAGTCCAAACATGATTAGGTCTGGTAGCTTTCTCGGGCATAGAGATACGTTGACCAGAGTTAGTGTGTCTTCTTTTTCTCTTAGAATCTTGTAGTCCCGCTTTCTTAAGAATTCGTTCAATGGTAGATCTGTTAGGAGCCTTGCGATTCGGGAATTGAGTCTTGTAGAGTTCTCGGATTTTCTTAGCACCCCAAAACTTTCTGTGATTTTTGATCTTAATGATCTCTAAAATTGTATCTTGAGCAATTTTAGCGGGAGAGTTCTTCGGAGTTTTCTTCCAATCACGAAGACCTTCTTTCCCTTCCTTCAGAAAGGGTTCTTACCACTTGTATCCACACTTAGTGGAGATGCCATACTGAGCACAAAGCTGAGTAAAATTGACGCCTGTCTGGAACGAATCCAGAACGAATTGAAATCTTAAATCCACGGTATTAAACTCCTTCCAAGGCATCCCCAAAGCCCTCCTAAAAAGGTGATCTAAAGGGATGAATAACTTGAAAGTGTTACCTATGTGTCGTAGACCGAACGAGGGCGGCAGTACCGAAGTGAAGCGGTTAGTCGCTGTTATACGAAGTTTTTTATTCGAAAGTTTTCTTTCATTTTTTTCCAATTTTCTTCTGTTATTAGTTTTTGTTTATCGTCTTTTATATTGCTGATTAATTTCTGAAAGTGAATGTTTACTTTTTCCAGGCCGATTTGAGAGAATCGATTTGCAACATTAAGTCTTTTCATTTTGCAATTTATTTCTAGTAATAACCAGAGAAAATATATTTCATTATGAATATAATACTTCTCCAATACTCTTAGATTTCTTTTAGTTTGAATATCTTCGGGATTGATAGAATCAAATGGTTTGGGAAAATTTTCGAACTCTTTGTAAAATTCTAATCCAAATTTTTCGAATGAATTTTGAATTTGAAGAATTGATGAGATATTATCTTCTTCCTTTTCTTTTAATTTCCAACCTGAACTTCCAAAACCATTCCGAGTTAATCTTTCCCGGATTAGGCAACTATTAAATCTGATTTTTGCTGGTTGAATATTTCCAGCCAGATCTGGTATTAAATTAAAATGAATTGCAGTTTCACAGTAAATTGTTCCACCTATCCAAGATCCATAAATTCCGAAAATTTGAATTATATTATTTGTTGTTTTGTAAAAGTTAAAACCGTCTCCATTCCACCCCATTTCTTTTAATTTAGGAGATAGATGTAAACGAGAGAGATTTTTAAATTCTTTTGCACCCATTTAGATATTCAATTTAAAAAATTGCGTATAACGAAATAGCGGAGACGACGTTCCCCGACCCTGAGTCCCGTACGGGACGTTAGGGACTGGCATGTAGCTTGCGTATGCAAGGCGAATGCCAGAAGGGGAATTTGCCGGAGGCCAAGCGAGGCCGGAAGTGCCGAAGCGAAGCGGTAACATGCTGTTATACGACGTGCTTGGGTTTAACTGGCTTTAAGCTCTTTATATTTTTTTATTGCTCTTAACTCATTTTTCAATTCATATTGTTTGATTTCTAAATCATAATGAGCTTGAATCGAGAGCCAGAACTCAGGAGAATTTCCGAAGAATTTAGAGAAACGCAGAGCTGTATCTGCTGTAATTGCTCTTTTCCCATGAATAATTTCACTAATTCTTTTTTGATCGATAAGAGTACTTTGCGCAAGTTTGTAAGCAGATAATTCCATCGGTTTAAGAAAGTCTTCTAATAGAATTTCCCCAGGATGAATGTTCATAAGTTCTTTATTCATACAGAATCTCCTTAATGATAATCCATAATTTCCACATTTTCGACAGAACCATTATTCCAATTAAAACAGATTCTATATTTCATATTGATACTTATTGAATGTTGTCCAGATCGGTCATCAGTAAGGTGGTGCAGTCTGTTTCCGGGTGGTGTTTTTAAATCATCTAGATTTTTAGCACTATCGATATGGATCATTTTTCTTCTCGCGGTTCTTTGAATTTCCTTTGGAAATTTTTTAGATAGAGCACCATTCCAAATAGCTTCAGTATCTTTGTCTCTGAAGGATTTTATCACAAGTCAATACTGGTGTATTGAGATACTAGTGTCAAACACTATTACTGATGATTTTAAGATATTTTCATTTGGAACTAAGATTTCAAAAAATGACATGTTCGTTTTTTCTTCGCTAACGTATCAGACAGATTTAAAATTAGTAATTTAAGCTTCCAAGAATGTCGTATAACGAACTAGACTTACCGAAGTTCCATGACCCTGAGTCCCGGAACGGGACGTTAGGGACTGGCATGTAGCTTGCGTAAGCAAGGCGAATGCCAGAAAGGGAATTTGCCGTAGGCCGAGCGAGGGCTTGTCCCGAAGCGAAGCGTTAAGTCGCTGTTATGCGTAGTCCCGTATATTAAATTATTTCTTATATAGCTTAATAAATTCATCGAAAGCTTCTTTACCGCTACTCGATTCATTTAAACACCATTCTTCTACTTTTTGTAAGTCAAAATTTTGACTTTTTGCAACTAACAACGCCTGATCTAGACATTCTCTAGCTTTGAAATGTATGAATGAAGCTAGTCTATCTTTGATACAATCTGTAGGAGATAAAATTTTGAGAATCTTTCCTTTGAATTCTTTTTCGTCAGGAATAATTCTATAATCATCGCCTATTGATACAGGTGCAGAAACGAATTCAATATACAGATGCGGACATTTTGGGTGAACATAATGACGATTTACTTTGTTAAAGCCAATACTTTCCATAGTAGACTTGATTTCAGTCTGCTTTGATAAAAGTGGTTCAACTAAATCTAAATCGCCAGAACGATATGCTCCTTTTGAATAAATAGCCACGACAGCGCCACCAACTAAAACGGAATGAATTCCTTTATTTGCAAGATGCCATCCAACAAATTTCCAAAGGTCTTCCTCATTAACGATAGGCCAATTAGGCTCTTCCATATACAGGTTTCCCTTTTAGCCTAGGCCTTCTTCGTGCTGAAAATATTTTTTCTTTTTCTTCTATAGTTAATGAATTATAAAATATCTCTAAGATATCTTTAATAGGTTTGACAAATGGAGATTTTTGGTTAAATGAAAAAAGCCTAGTTCTTCCGACATTTTTTGCTACAAGAATACCGGCATTTTCAAAACGTTCGAGTTGTAACCTAATTGGTGTAGAAGCGAGTTGATAATCCTTTGCTATTGCAGCTGAATGAATTTCATTGTAATGAAATAAATGTAGAAGAACTCGTGAAGCAGTTTTGTTCCCAAATATACCATCAAGTATCATGATTTATAAATACAGATTCGCTCAAATCTATCAACCAAAAAATAGTCGATATAGACTAAAAAGTAGTCTATAGGGATTACGCATAACGAACTAGACTTAACGACGTAGGCTGGCCCTGAGTCCCGAACGGGACGTTAGGGACTCAGGGCCACGACACTTGCGGATGCAGGGGGAGTGCCAGAAGCCTATGTGTCGCAGACCGAGCGAGGCCTTGTGCCGAAGCGAAGCGTTAAGTCGCTGTTATACGCCGTTTTTTTACTCTTTTGGTTTAAACATTTCCTCAATCTGTTGGTTCTTTATGTTTAGAATGTTTTCTAAATCCTTTGGGTTTAATTCGAAATCTATATAAGTTTTGTCAGTCCCCATGTTTTCAATAATCCATTTACTAGCATTGTCTATTTGTTCAGATGCATAAAATGCTTTCTTTCTATTTTCATCTGTAAAGTAATATTTTGCATATTCCTCATCTGCTTCTAATCTTATATCATCCCAGAAAGCTAATTGCGCATTCAATAGATATTGAGTTAATTTACCTAAATGAATTGAGTTTATAAAAATTTTTGTCCGTATTTCTTCTGTTTTTTTATGTAATTTATTGTATTTATTTTTTTTTATATCAAGTGTTGAAGATCGTACTTCGTTCAATCCATAAAGAATTTCAAAAAAAAGAGAATAAATTTCTTTATAAAAATCTATTCATTTTTTGTTGGCATCTATAATAGTATTTTGTAGAATATTTTTTCTGATATCTTCATCTCGAAATAATAATTCGATTTCTCTTTTATGTTGTTCTAAATTTTTTTCTGTATCCAATCTGAGTGAAGCTTCAGTTTTTTTAATAGTTTCATCTGCGCTAAGTTTTATCGTTTGTTCATAGTTTTTTATCGTTTTTTCCGTAGCTTCACGTGCTAAATTTTTAATTTTTTGTAAAATAAAGGAAAAAATACATAGAGCACTGATATAGAATATTGCACTAAGTATGCTTTGGTTCTTCTGAAGGAAGGATAAAATTAATTCTATCATTTTTGTTATTTTCTTACTTTTTTAAAAAATGGCGTATAACGAACTAGACTTAACGAAGTTCCCCGACCCTGAGTCCCAGCGGGACGTTAGGGACTGGCATGTAGCTTGCGTAAGCAAGGCGAATGCCAGAAGGGGAATTTGCCGAAGGCCGAGCGAGGCCTCGTGCCGAAGCGAAGCGTTAAGGCGCTGTTATGCGTAGTCGTATATTTATAATCCCCATAGCTCTCTTGGGCTCTTATTGGATGGAATTGGAGTAAAATTAAGTTCATTTGTGCTTAGTTGAATGTCATTATTATCTAATGCTTTTTTTAGAACTTCTGATTTTTCATTGATTTGTGTTTCAACGTATTTTTGGGAAACCTCGATCAATTTCAATATTGATTGGTAGAAATAGGGATCTTCAACTTTGCTCCTACTTACACTTATAATAATAATTTCATGTAATCCAGACTCATTTTTATTTCCTCCGATTCCGCCTATATTCATAAGTGTATTCGAATGTACAATGTGTTGGTTTCTCCAGTTCATTACTAGTCTATGAAATTCTCTCATAGATAAACTAGCTGGGTTTGTCGGATCTGGGACGGTAGCGTCAAAAATTTCTATAGGTATTGGTAAGGAGTAATCGCTATTAAAGCATCGAGTATAAGAGACAACTGCTGATACAGAAAGTGATTCCTTTACCAGTATTTCTTGAAAATCATTAAAGGAATTTAACAGAGTTTCTATGTATTTTTATGATTCTTCCAGGTCATTTTTTGTTAAATTCAATCTGACTAAATGATCGGAAATTTTTGTAAATTTATCTTTTGTATCTAGTTTAAAGAATAGGTTTTCCATTAATCCTCTATACTAATAGTATAATTTTTTAGACAATTTTCACAACCCATGCAAGGTGACTTTTAGGTATATTTTCAATTTTATTTCTGTATTGTGCTCGCATATATGCAAGACGCATATGTCCCTCTAGTAGATGAAAATCTTTTGAAAATTTTATATTCTGATATGATTGAATTTGGTTTACTGTTAAAATAATAATTGGTTTTGGCCAAGTTTTATTTTCGATAAAATATTTAGCTAACCAAGTTTTCATCCGAAGTGGATTTTTTCTAGCATAGAGTTCATCGCCCCAAAAATCTAATGGAACCCTTTCTTTCCATCCTATATTATTATATATTTTCTCAGTGCTCCAGTTTTCTAAATTGAATTCAAAATTTTCAAATTTTAGATCCCAGTAGTCATTTAAAAAATTACTGCGATGTCTGAATGTCCACTGTTCTAATACGCAGCTTGGGAAATTTGGTAATATCTGTTTAAGATCGTGAGATATGAATAAAAAATCTTCATATTCATATCTATCTTTAATTTTACTGAATATATCCTTTTATCTTTCTTTTGAAAGTTCCATTTTTTCTGATTTCTAATTATACGATTACGCATAACGAACTAGACTAACCGACGTAGGCTGGCCCTGAGTCCCGAACGGGACGTTAGGGACTGGAACGACGCTTGCGCTAGCAAGAGGAGTGCCAGAAGCCTATGTGTCGTAGACCGAGCGAAGGCGCAAGTCCCGAAGCGAAGCGGTTAGTTGCTGTTATGCGTAGTGACCTAATTATAAAGATCAAGCTTATGGACTTTGCTCATTAGTTTGAAATGTTTATCTAAAGTGAATAGGGAGCAATGATTTTGAATTGTATTTTGAAGAATCAGTAAATCTGGAATGCCAATTTTATTGATTCCATTTTTAAGGTTTGTGGTCTGAAATTCGATTATTTGCTTCCAATCTATATTCATTTCAAAACTTTCAATAGAATCCAGAATTTGAATTAATTGATTTTGTTTTTTGATTTTAAGAAATGGAATTATTTCAGTCAAAATTAAATCATTTGTAAAAATGTTTCCAATATCGATCAGTTTATCAACCTCGTAAGAGACTTTAGAATTAGAATCTCTAAAATATTCGATCCAAACAGAAGAATCTAATAAAACCTGATTCATCTTTTTCTTAAATCATTAAGGTTTATGTCAAGATCGATCGTTCCTTTGAAATTTTTTAGGTTTTTCAACTTTTCTTTTCTAATTAATGTATTCAAACCTTCTTTGATTACATCTGTTTTAGTTTTGATGTGTGTAAGTTTCATTGCTTCTAAAACTAACTCTTCTGGTATATCTATTGTTGTTCTCATTATATGCATAATTTTACTATTTTATATGCATTAGTCAACTCCTGTTTTTCTGTCACATTAGTAAAAGTTAAGGAAATTTTTTCCTTTATATTGGTGTTACCCTTGTCCTGAGGCATACATTTAGGTCATTACGCATAACGAACTAGACTAACCGACGTAGGCTGGCCCTGAGTCCCGGAGCGGGACGTTAGGGATTGGCACGACGCTTGCGTAAGCAAGAGGAGTGACAAAAGCCTATGTGTCGTAGACCGAACGAGGGCGCAAGTCCCGAAGTGAAGCGGTTAGTCGCTGTTATTCGCAGTGTGGTATTTATTAAGATTAATTCTTTTTCAATTAAATATGATTATATCTCAGAAATGGTAAATTAAGAAAGAGTATAGTCAGGTCGACTACAAACATTCTCTGTAAAAATGGCATCCAATAAATATGAATAATGTATATGGATTTAAGATGCCAATAGATACAACTGTAAGGATTATTTTGAAATTGATTAAATCATGGGTTCGTTTATAAATCCATAGTAGTAGAATAGGTAAGTAAGAGAATGCTAAAAATATAGTAAGCAGCATATGACCGTATTGCTTTGTTTGGTTTCCATACAATATTTCACTCTTACAATAAGCAAAGGCAAAATTTACTGCTAAAAAGCTGAAACCTAATAATAGGAATGCAAATAATATTGTAATGAAGTATTTTTTTATTATTTTTCGATAGTTCGATTTAAATTTGAGAGGTTTGATAAGTTTCATACTTAATTGAAACGAATGGATTAAGATTATTTCAAAGTTGAGTTTATGAATAGTCCGTGTAAATCTTTATGAATATATCAGAGAATTTGTTTTTTCATTCTATTAAAAAGTGGATTTATTTTACCTATCAAGTAATTACGTAGAATTTATTTTAATTAGTAATGAATAATATTTTACCACTTGTCGCATAACGAACTAGCCTTAACGACGTAGGCTGACCCTGAGTCCCGAACGGGACGTTAGGGACTGGCCACGACACTTGCGTAGGCAAGGGGAGTGCCAGAAGCCTATGTGTCGCAGACCGAGCGAGGCCGCAAGTGCCGAAGCGAAGCGTTAAGGTGCTGTTATACGACGTCACCGAGGTACTAAATAGAATTAAGAAGCTTTTGCTAGATCTTTGTAATTGTGAATTCCGTTAAATTCTTTTTGTTTTTTCAACATTTCTTCTTCCAGATCATAATCATTTTGTAAACCAAGCCAGAATTGTGGAGTAGTTCCAAAAAATTTTGATAAGCGTATTGCCGTATCAGCAGAAATTGATCTTTTATAAAGTAGAATTTGACTGATTCTTGTTTGTGGAATACCAGTTTCCTTAGCAAGGCGATAGGCAGTTATATTCAATGGAGTAAGAAACTCTTCCGATAGAATTTGTCCAGGATGTATGTTTGCTAAACGTTTCATAAAATCTCCTTATCAATGGTAATCAACAATTTCTACTAAAGAAGCGTTATTTCCGTCCCAATAAAAACAGATACGCCATTGATCATTAATTCGTATACTATACTGGCCTTTTCTGTTACCTTTTAGAATCTCTAACTTATTTCCTGGAGGAACTTTTAAGTCTTCAATATTTTGAGCATTATTAATCATCCTAAGTTTTTTTCTGCCTTGGTTCTGAACTTCATTTGGTAAATCTTTAGAAAACTCACCTTTCCAAACTTTTTCAGTTTTTTTGTCGGCAAAACCTATAATCACAATCAGATACTAACGTATTGCGATACTATTGTCAATAGTTATTTTGTTCTTTGGATAAAATTCTTGGTGATGTCGTATAACGAACTAGACTAACCGACGTAGGCTGGCCCTGAGTCCCAACGGGACGTTAGGGACTGGAACGAGGCTTGCGTAAGCAAGAGGAGTGCCAGAAGCCTATGTGTCGCAGACCGAGCGAGGGCGTAAGTCCCGAAGCGAAGCGGTTAGTCGCTGTTATGCGACGTTGCGGGGAGCGACACGGATGTCGCAATCTTATCTAAGTTCGTCTTTTATTCTTAAGTATTCATCAGGTGTAATTATTTTTAAACCTTTGATTTTTTCAAGAGTAAGTAAGTCTTTATCACCAGTAATTATGAAATCTATATTTGCAGAAAAAGCAGTTTCAAGAATGTGAAAATCATCTCTATCTCTTAGATTTAAATAATCCTTTAGAGGTTTATTTTTAGTAATAGTTGTAGAGCCTCTGATTTCTTCAATTGTGAACTGAATAAAGTCATTTGGAAGTTTAAACTTAGGTTTCGCTAAAGTTTCTTCAATTTCATTGAGAATTTCATTTGAAATATATCCAACAAAAACCTCGTCTATTAAATCTTGTAAAACAAGCTTAGGTTTTCCATTAAATAGAATCGCAGAAATGTAAATGTTTGTATCTAGGAGAACTTTAAGCATTAAGAAACTTTTCTATTTCTTCTAACAGCTTTAATTTCTCCAAAAATGTCAGCTTCTGTAATATTTGATTTTTCAACAGATTTAGTGCCGAAATCGAAGATAGCTTGCCACTTAGATTTTTTCTCAATGTAAGTCCTTGCTGCCTCACGAATCAGTTCAGATCTGGATCTATGCTCTCTTTTTGCAATTTTATCGATTTCTTTTAAGAGAGTTTTTTCGAAAGAGATATTTACAGTCTGATTCATAATTCTCCAAGATATACAAAATTTGTATATTTGTCAAATCGATAATTTTAAAGGATTTCTTAAAAACGCCACACGGATGTGGCGATTCTTCCCCGCAATGTTCGCATAACGAACTCAGCTAACCGACGTAGGCTGGCCCTGAGTCCCGGAGGGACGTTAGGGACTGGAACGACGCTTGCGCAAGCAAGAGGAGTGCCAGAAGCCTATGTGCCGCAGGCCGAGCGAGGCCGGAAGTGCCGAAGCGAAGTGGTTAGCGGTAGTTATACGCTGTGGTGCATTTTATTCGTTATACCCGAAATAACAAAAGAAGTCCATTTTAATTTTTTTCTTACTATTTTCAGGCCAATGTCCGGATAAAAGTTGTCTTAAATTTTCTAACAAATGATCAGAATATTTATCTATATATAGTTTTACGGCTGACCAAGTTTGTAAATATGAAAGTAATTGATTTAAGTCCCAAGATAAAGACATTTCGACTTCCGGAATATTAATTTTTGTAAATGGAAATTCAATGCCAGAGTATTGTTTATGTAAAATTCTATTTTTATCGGACCAAAAAGGATCAATGATTTTAAAAAGAGCTGAATCAATTATGTTGTCAATATTATTATCTATTTTAAAGAAACTATATCCCCAAGTAACAAATAGCCCATTCTTTTTAAGTGTTCTTTTGACCTCATTAAAGTAGATTTGAAAATTAAACCAATGAAGACATTGAGCAGCACAAATGAGGTCGAAGTAATTATTCGGGAAATAAGTATTCTCAGAATTCTGAATAGAGTAGTTAATTTTTTCGTGTTTGAAAGAGTTTATAATTTGATTTTCATTTATATCGGAAGCTTCAATTTTTTCAAAATATGAAGCTAAATCAATGGCAACTTGTCCATTTCCGCAAGCGCAATCCCAAGCAAGTTTATTACCATTGCAGTGCTTGTTTATGAAACTGTATAATTCTAATGGATACCGAGGGCGGTTTAAAAAATATTTTTCTGATTCAAGATTGAAAGTTTTTGCGTTTTTATCCAAATTAATTTTCCTTTTTGTTAAAGAAATTTTGCACCATAGCGTATAACGAACTAGGGGAGACGACGTTCCCTGACCCTGAGTCCCAACGGGACGTTAGGGACTGGCATGTAGCTTGCGTAGCCCAAGCGAGGCCGTAAGTGCCGAAGCGCAGCGTTTCCCCGCTGTTATGCGTAGTGGCTAAGGTATGATAATATAGCTTTTATTTGAATTTTTAGCCCTTAGGAGGATATTTATCATTTCCATGACTATCTTTTTGAGAAATTTGACCATTCAAGTTGTGAATATAAAACTCAGAATGTTGGTTTTTACTAATTTCTCTTCCTTTATCGATTGCTTCTTTTTTCGTTTGGGTATGTAAGATGGCTCTTTCTCCACCACCTTTTTTTATATTCCAACCACCGTTTTGTGCAGGGACAACGTGATGTGTTTTTTTAGACATAGTGAATCTCCAAGAAGGATTATGTCCCTAAATATACAATACGGATGTATAGTTGTCAATATATTTTTGGTGTCTCTTTTTAAAAAGTTAAGTAGTATTTTCAGGTAAATGAATCGAAAGACAAGAAATTACGCTAAAAAATTTGATTCTCTTATCAATTTCTTGATTTGTTAGGCCAGGTTCTTATTTTACATTTTTCTTTTTTTATTAAACGGTCACGCCACATGAGATCAGTTAGTAAAATTACAACGGTAAAATTAAATCTTTCTCTAGCATTAGATTCTTTTTCTAGTTCCTTGGGTCCTAGCCAAGGAAGCATATTACAGAATTGAATAATTGTACTATTTTTAAAATCTATGTCTTTCCATGAGTGGCCAAATTCATTGCGAATTTTTCTTATTATGTTGATTTCATTATATTCATTTTCCTGAAGTAAACCTAGAGAGTAGGCTATTTTTATTTTTGATGAAAATGTACCTAATGGTGCATTAAATCTTTCAATTAAATCTTTAGATGATTTAACATCTGCAAAATAACTAAATAACATTTTCATTAACCATTCATCAATTAATGAAGTAGAAACAAGAACTGCTCCTCGATCGCTTTCTTTATTGAATTCATTCAGAAATTGAGATAATTCTATTATTTCGGGATCGGTCTTGTTGGACATTCGATTAAATTTTGTCTTTGACTTATTCTAATTAATTTTAGCCATTACGCATAACGAACTAGCCTTAACGACGTAGGCTGACCCTGAGTCCCGACGGGACGTTAGGGACTGGCCACGACACTTGCGCAGGCAAGGGGAGTGCCAGAAGCCTATGTGTCGCAGACCGAACGAGGCCGTAAGTGCCGAAGTGAAGCGTTAAGGCGCTGTTATCTGCCGTTTTTTATGACTTTAATTTATTCAACATTTAAACCTGATGTATTTAAATTTCCTAGGGTTGATGTTATATTTTGATATTCAGTGCCCTCTTCATTGAATATACCGTAAATAAAGGTAATTTGTAAGTTATAAATAGAAAAATATTGATTCTTTGATTTTATTAAACCTATCTTTTGAGAATAGATATTTTTAATACCAAAGGATTGAACTGCACCATTTGCATTTTTTGATAAAGCGGAAAATTTTATTTTGGAGATATTTTTAAAGTCATAATCTTTAAATGGTTCAACTCTTTTTAGGTCTCTATCAGTAATATTGGAGAGTTGTTCAATACTGTTAAAATATTTCAAAAACCAGTCGTGTGTATTTTGGTCGCTAAGGCATCGGTTTAGTTTATCTTTTGATAAGATTCGAGCATTGTTTATAATCGAAGCACCATAGAAATTATCATCTAATTGAAAAATAGAATCGTATGTTATCGAATACCTTAAAGAAATTTCTCCAATGCTAATCCGAAGTCTTCTGTATAGATGATATGTATTATAATTGGTTAAGACTTCTTGAAAATGGATTGCGTAGGCTAAAGACAGTAATGGATTTTCAAATATGAAAAATCCTCCGTCACCTGAATCAATAAAGTCGATTTCCAGTTTAGAATTTTTAATATATTTTTGAAATAGTATGAAATCATATTTTGCTATATTTAGATTAGTCACATCGATTAATAATTTGAATATGACAGGGATAAAATTTTGATTCGGTTCAGGAAATTGAGAATACTGGTAAATATCAATTCCCAGAGTGGATTTTATGTCTGTTTTAATAGTATCGGTTAAAAATTGTCTTTCTAATTCTTTATCGTTAGCTGAATATGATGAATAGTTATGTTCAGTGTCATATTTTTTTAATTCAGCTTCTATGTTTTCTAGGCTATGTTTATTTGAATTCATTTTCTAAGTGTCCAAGTTATTCAAAATTTTTATAGAGTGAATTTGATTTGAAAAATGGCAGATAACGAACTAGACTAACCGACGTAGGCTGGCCCTGAGTCCCAACGGGACGTTAGGGACTGGAACGAGGCTTGCG
>NZ_RQFO01000013.1 GCF_004770045.1 Leptospira montravelensis | reverse complement strand
TAAATAGTTAGATATTTCTTCATTATTACTCTTACTTTCAGGAAAACATCTGCTGACTGTCGTATAACGAACTAGTCTTCCCGAAGTTCCCTGTAGCTGAGCCTCTGTAGGAGGCGTTAGCGTCGGCGCGCCTTCTTGCGGAGCAAGAAGCGTGACGGAAGGGAATTTGCCGAAGGCCGAGTGAGGGCTTGTCCCGAAACGTAGCGGGAAGATGCTGTTATACGCAGCTGCGATTGGTCACAGTATCTTTTTCTTATTTTTCTTTTGGTTTATAGAAGGTCAAAACAGTATATCACAAAAACAAATGATATATACTAAGCAGAATTAATTAATATTAATTTTTTGAATTTCAGCAATCCATTTTGGACGATTAGGTTCTAAGATGTTTCTAATGTTTTCTTGATCAACTTCTTTTGTACCTGTGAGAGGTAGTTTGATTGCAAAAATGAACGATTCAACTTTATCGTCATTTGTTGTAATCATACGATGCAAATTATATTCAATATAATCTCCGTTTCCAGTAGAAAGGAAAAATTCAAAGATAAAATCTTCTTTATGTGTAGTGTTACTGTTTTTAAGAATATTAGGTTTTCTAATAGAGTTTGGTGTAATAACTTTTTCGAGATAAATAGGTAAGATTTCCTTTATTGTTGAAACATTCTTCCAATTAAATCTGGTGATCATTCTATCCCATTTTTCTAATTTGTCTTTGTTTCTTAAAAATTCTTTAATAGAGTTAGTATCATTAGAATCTGTAAAAACTAATTTATATTCTTCTTCATCAAACTTTTCTATCTGTTTTAAGTCGTTTGGGTTAATCCCATTATTTAATATGAGTAATAAAATAATTACTCCAAAGATTCTTTGTTTCATTTTGTTTTCCTTTTTATGTTAAAATTTAAGCAGTTGCGTATAACGAACTAGACTTAACGACGTTCCTCGACCCTGAGTCCCGAACGGGACGTTAGGGACTGGCACGTAGCTTGCGTATGCAAGCGAGTGACAGAAGAGGAATGTGGCTTTAGCCCGAGCGAGGGCTTGTCCCGAAGCGTAGCGTTAAGTCGCTGTTATGCGAAGTTGTATATTATTCACTAATAGATTGTAAGAATAAGTTTATATTCTCGCTGTAATTCTTTTTATTTTTGTTACAAAAATCACGAACTTTAGTATGAATTTTTGAGTTTGCTTTAATTGACCATCGTGCAGTTTGAGAAATTATTATTTGATTTAAAGGTTTATTAGCAATTTCACTTGTTAATAAAATTTTTTCAATAAATTTTTCATTACCAGTAGCAAAGAAGGAGTTCCAAAGCATGTCAAGTTGTTCGGCAGAAGAGATATCTGCCTCTAGGAGGTTTATTGGTTTCATTTCATTTGAAATATTATTAATAGAATTGATAAGTTCTTTATTTTTTGTCTTTTTTAGAAGATTCTCTATAGTTAATTTTGAATACTTTGAATCACTCCAAAGTAAAGCTTGTGAAAATATATAAATATCGTCGTCAGATAACTTACTTAAAGATTCGAACCAAATTGGAATATTCTCTTCGTTGTTCTTGAAAACTTCACCAAAAAAAGGTACAAAATGTCTTTCTAAGTTAGAATTAGAGGTAAGATTTTTGTCACGAATGAATAGTATTGCATTGGGAACTAGTTTTGGTTTAGGGCTTGTGTAATAGAATGTTATAAAGTTTTCTAGATTTCCCATTGAAGTTATTTTTTCTAATTTTTCAAATTCTGCCTCTTGAGCATTTAAATTTGTTGTAAGAGCTGCTGTGATAAGAATTAATTTTACTAATTTCATTATTTTTCCTTAATAGATTAAATTTATACAATTTCGCTTAACGAACTAGACTTACCGAAGTTCCCTGACCCTGAGTCCCAACGGGACGTTAGGGACTGGCATGTAGCTTGCGTAAGCAAGGCGAATGCCAGAAAGGGAATTTGCCGTAGGCCGAGCGAGGGCTTGTCCCGAAGCGAAGCGGTAAGTCGCTGTTATGCGAAGTTTTTTGTTATATATATTTTGCTGTTTTGTAATTTTTCATTGAAATATGTATTTTTAATGAAAATTATAGTTACTGACAGTGTTGACTTTCATAGCGTTCTAGAATTATTTTAGTTTTGCTGAAATTTCTATATTGTGTAAAAGGCAAAATTGCAATAGGTAGTAAACCAGGAACACCGAATATGAATAATGTAGGTAGAGTAACTAATGACATAACAATAGTGAAGTTTCGGTTTTCAATCTGAATATCCCTCATTTGTCTGCGATTGTGGTAAAAATTAGCAATACAATTTATGTTATCGTTTTTTGGATATTTAGGAACGGAAATACAGTTAAATGTAAATATTAATAATGCTAAAGTTATTGAATTTTTAATGAAATATCTTTTGAACATTTATCTAATGCCTTTAGATTAACAGTTTCGATCATTTTTTCAATGTCTGAAGTTCTGTAGAAACCATAAATAGTTATAGTTTTTTCATCTGTTTCTTTAATTTCGCTATCATGTATAATGTTTTGATTCTTAATTATTTTAAATTTAATGATGGTTTCATAATTGTAGACTCTAATCTGAATAGGCCAATAACCAGTCAATGGATAAATAGCAGGCCAGGTCCACCAATAATTAAATTCATCATTTAGTTTTGGATAGATTTCAATGTCTAGAATGTAGTCATCATTATTAACTAGGGTTTCACCATTTAAATCTTTAACATTTTTGCTAATTCGATTATTAATTAGAAAAGATTTGAAGATATGTCTCCAAGCTTTTGTGTATTCAATAGAGTCGGAAGTATATACCTCAAATTTACCAATGTATAAGTTTTTTTGAGTCCAAAAAACAGTAGAATCGATAAGAGTTCTAGGTTCAGGAACCTGTCTGATATCAACTGAACAATTGCATGACATTAAAAGGATAATTAATATTTTTAGATTACTTTTGATTATATTTTTCATTTTTACCTTAATTTTAAAAAATTTCGCATAACGAACTAGACTAACCGACGTAGGCTGGCCCTGAGTCCCGAACGGGACGTTAGGGATTGGCACGACGCTTGCGCAAGCAAGAGAAGTGACAAAAGCCTATGTGTCGCAGACCAAGCGAGGGAGTAAGTCCCGAAGCGAAGCGGTTAGTTGCTGTTAAGCGCAGTTGCAAAGAGTTAATCAAGATTTTTATTTGTTATTGCAGTTCTGCCTGTTTTAAATTGGATCAGTATATTTTTAGGAACAACTGATGCATCAAATTCAAAGACATTTGGATTTGAATACGGATTTTCAATAAGAATAAAGGTATCTGAAAAAACTTTGGTTGGCTTACAATTATTTTCTGCTCCTGCTTGACTGCATTTTGGATCAGTAGAGCAGTCGTATATTGTTTTGTGAATTATTATTTCATTTTTATTTGTTATTCGTAATTGACTAAAATCTGTTTTAACTTGTCCTTCAAAATCGCATGATGCTAAGGTGTCATTCAAAGGAATGGGTAAAGTGTATATTTTGTTTTCAGCTAAGATTCCTATTGTATCAGTTGGCATAGCACAGCAATTATAGCAAGTATATTCAAATCCTGTTATAATTTTTGAATTTTCCGCAATTGATTTCGGATGAAGATTGTTTATGTCTGGTATATAATTTAACTTTTCTTTTTTGTTTAAAACAAAAATAGTTTGGTAGTCACTATATTCATTTTTTGCAGAAATTAATTCTATTTTATATAAATCATTATCTAAAATGATTTTAGTTTTGGGACTTAAGTCACTTTCAAAGACAATAAACTTTTCTAGGAATTTTTTGGTGAATTCTTCCTTGGTTAGATCTGAATTTGTAAATGGATAGATTCCTTTGAATTTTGGAAAAGATTTATAATTTCTACTTTGATTAAGAGATTCAATGTTTTCGTGAATTATTGCAAAGCCTGAGAAAATATATCCATTTAGTTGTTCAGTTTCAACTTGTAGCCATAATCCTTTTTTCCCTTGTATGTAAGTAGTTGGCCCAATAAATTCATTTATTATTCCTGATGTATTTATTGGAAGAGTAGTAATTTTATTATAATTTTGTCCAGGACCCGATCTCAATATTAATCCGCTTTTTGCTATAACCTCAAAATACTTTTTTTCTTTCTGAAATAAATGGCAGGAAATTAACAAAAAGATTGTTATTAGATAAACTGGTTTCATATATTTTTTTTGCAATTGCGCTTAACGAATTAGCGGAGACGACGTTCCTCGTAGCTGAGCCTCGCAGAGGCGTTAGCGTCGGCGCGACTTCTTGCGGAGCGAGAAGCGTGACGGAGAGGAATGTGCCACAGGCCAAGCGAGGCCGGAAGTGCCGAAGCGCAGCGTTTCCGCGCTGTTATGCGTCGTTCCTTAATTCAAAAATTTAATTGAATATTTAACCAATAGGGAAGTTTATCTCTTTGTTTTTCGATTTCATCTTTTATTTTTGTAAAAGAAATTTCCTCCTGGTTTTGAAAGTTGTTTGAGATAGTGTTTGTTAAGTAAATTGCTGTTTCTCTCGGAACATTATGTTCAATTAAAATTCTAGTTATCGGTAAGTAGGCTCCAGTTTCGATATAGCGGAGAAAAGGTTCATTTGGTGCCAATATATCATAAATTGGCTTGAGTAACATAGGTAATCCGTATGTTACATCATTTTGAAGTTGAGCAATTGCTTTATCAATTTTTTCAGAGTTATCAAAGAAACTATTTGATAATATTTCTGACAAAGGTATTTGATGCAGCCAACTAGTTGCGTTTATACAGAATGAGTATAAATTTTCTTTATTAGGGACATCTTGTATTTTAATGTAACGATCAAAATAGATTCGAAATTCTGTTTTAAATTTATTGATTATTTTTAATAATCTTTTTGCTATATATCTATCATTATGTTTCAAAGGAAGATCAAATTCATTTCTCATTAAATATAATTTATTTAGATCGAAAGGGTCCCAGTATCGATTTGCGAAACAGATTTCTTCGGAGATTTCCATTTTTAAAAGTTCGCTTAAAACATTCTTTACGATTTTTTCATCTAAATTAATTCCTACTTCAGCTAATTTTTGCAATGATTTGCGCTGATATTTTAATATAGATTGTCTTATGTATGTAACAAGAAAATGAGGTTCATCCAAAGTTACTTCAATTCCATAATTAAGTTGTTCTTCTACGAGATTTCTATTTTTTTCGAAAGATTGATCATAGCCTGTCGTAATCTCTTTGTATTCATCCTCAAATAATTTTTGTTCCTGATCAGATTCTTCAATGAAAGAGTTTTCGTCAGTAACGAATGTTCGACCAACAAGATCTTTCATCAAACGACCGGCTCTTCCTCTTAAATTTGCAACTTCATAAGGAGTTAATTTGGGTGTTTCTCCGCTTCTACTTTTAATAAATAAATTGGGGTTTCTTATAATTATAGTTTGAGCGGGAAGGTTTACACCTTGCATTAGAGTCGTTGTACAAATAATATTTGAAATCAGTTTAAGTGAAATAGCCTTTTCAAGAACAAGACGTACATGACTCGGTAATTTAGCATGGTGATATGCAATTCCTTTTTGCAAAACGATGCATAAATCGTAAGTTTCATGTACCGTTGCCTTGATATACAAAATTAGATCTGATAAAGAGTTATTAATCGAATCGTCTAAATTATCTGCTAAGAATAGTGCGGTTCTACGAGCTTGTTTGGTCGTGGGCGAAAAAATTATGTTAGTACTTTTTTCTCCTAATCTCTCAAGAATGTATAAAATGAATTTATGAGTGTTTTCATTATATTGAGTACCTCCTGGTTTTGGAATTAAATCAATGTTTTCGGATATTGGGATTCCTAACGGTCTACTTAATAGATCGCAATGTAGGTTTAAAATCTTATTTTTTCTTTCTGAGCGAATAGAATAGGTAAAGTTTACGACAGGTGAATTCTTACTTTCTTCTTTTAATGCATTTTTACCGAAAATCATTTTTCCGATATTATCGATATTTTCTATTCGCGGTCCGGAAATAATGATATGGTCTGGATGATTAGAATTTTTGAATTCTTGCAATAGATCATATAATATTTTCGATCTAGTATCTGTTTCTGATTCCAACCTTTCTATATTTTGAATTTCATCTACTATTAGGATACGTAAATTTTGGAATGGTTTAGATTGTCTTGAAAATGCACCAATTGCCTTTTCTTGTGTTAAGACATAAATTGTATTTTGAGTTTCCTCCTCTGATACATAAGTATTTAAAATTTGGTAATTGTCTAATTTGAATAATTCAATTAATTTTCTAAAATCTGAAGAAACTTGGCTTACTAGGCTTAAAGTTGGAACAATATATACAATACTTCCATTTTTTTTAATCACTAAACTTAAACTTTTCAAAGCAAGTATGAATGATTTCCCTGCACTTGTTGGAGCTGAGATTCCTATTAGATTGCTTGAATCAAGCTTGTGCCAAATGTTTCTTTGAAATTCAGTTAATGAAAATTTACAATTTCGAATTTTTATTTCATAAAGACTTTGCAGATATGTGACTGTTAAACTACTTACATAGCTATTAAATTGTGAGAATTGTTTGGTCTCATGATTAAATTCTTCATCAATCATTACACTCGATGGAGAATGACCTATCCTACTAAAAAAAAGAATAAATATATCTTTTAACCCGCCCCATTCATTTTTGCGATATTGCCAAATAACTGAACAGATAATTAATACGACACGTTTACTCTCTTCATCTTTTTTAACTGAAAGAAAATCTAGTAAGATTAATGATTTTTTTAGTAGTAGATCTGGGAATTCTAATTCCTTTCTTTTTGTAAATTTTAATTTTATTGCCGTTCGAAGCAGTTCAAAATTTAAAATCTCGTTTAATATTTCTTCGACTTCTTTTTCCATATGATTTAATATTATTTGAATGAATTTAATATTTCATCTAAATTCCAAACTGGGAATATGATGTAATGTATACGATCTAATACGTTTTCTTTTATTCGCTTTATTTCTTGTTTATCAATTTTTGAACATCGATGACGGATTATACTTTTAATTTCATTTTCCAAATCAATTTGGGAGTTTAATTTATCCATACTATTTGTTTCATTGTAGATGATAATGCATACCAATTCATATTTTACGTTATTAAGAGAATTTGACTTATAGGATTTAGCTATGCTAACGAGTTGACTGTCTATGAAATCATCATGTATATATAAGTGTAATTCATTATCAATGTTGTTGAAGGAATTTTCTATACTAATAAGTGATTTTAAAAAGGCATCATTAAACTTGTACTTACTTTCATAGCATTTGGATTCGCCAAGAATTATTTCATTCGATCCATTCTTTTCTCGATAGTGAATAGCATCGGCTCCAAATCTTTCGTGTCCAGTTGATGTGGTTATTGGCATTTTCCTTAATAATGGTGGAGCTTCAAAAATATGTTGAATAAAATTAAATAATATTAATTCACCAAATTGGCCTTGCGGCTGATTCGGGCGGAATTTACTTAGGGCAAGATTGGCTAAAAAAGAAGCAGAGTTAGCTAAGTCTTCAGTTTTATCTAATCTTTCATTAAAGAGTTCTTTAGCCTTCTTACTGTTGTATACCCAAGAAGTGATAGAATTTTTTAGTTCCCTTATGAAATCATCTTTTCTCTGGCGAATGTCGGTATACGCAATTGAAGTGCCGTAGTGTTCCTTATCGGGCAGGATATCAAATTTCTCAGTAAACATGTATACATGGGCAAATAGAGCTTCTGTATTGGAAAGTAATTGATTGATGTTAGTTTTTTTCATAGAGATGTTTGATTAAGGAATGACGCATAACGAAATAGCCTTAACGACCTAGGCTGACCCTGAGTCCCGGAACGGGACGTTAGGGACTGGCCACGACACTTGCGAATGCAAGGGGAGTGCCAGAAGCCTATGTGTCGCAGACCGAGCGAGGCCGTAAGTGCCGAAGCGAAGCGTTAAGGCGCTGTTATGCGTAGTGGCGATTTAACAGTATGGAATTTTCTACTTGAGAGAAAAGTTTGTTCGTTCGAGAAGATATAATTTACTAATGTTAGAATCTTAATTGAATATCTGGAAAGTGATTTTCAAGAAAAATATTAAACTCTTTAATTTGTTCAGACTTTGATTGAATTTTAGTTTTTTTTATATAGTGAAACATTTTTATTTTTTCAATATAAAGGATTCCTCCTTGAATTTCAATTAAGGCTGACTCTAGTTCTTTTATTTTTTTAACTAGAACGATTTTTTTTGATTCTTCTGCCAGTTTTGATAATTTATTTAAATCTTCGCTCGAGAAAGTATCATTTATTAGTTTAAAAAAGTCAGAATGATAGATATCTAATTTTGAAATAATCGTAAAGGTGTCATTATGGTGACTAATTGAAAAGGAGGTTGTTGGATCAATAATGGAAAACTTTTTAATTGCCTCGGTATATCCTGTAATTAGATTTTCTGTGTTTTGGCTCTTTAAGGTTTTGATAAATAGCTTACAAATTTGATTTAAGACCACAATGTTAGCCTTAAAGAAGTTTTCGTCTGTTGATATTATTTTATTAAGATAAATCTCAAGAAAGGTGTCTAGTCTATATGATTCTAAAAGAAAAAATCTCATTTCTAGTAGATGATATACTATTTGATTTTTTGACTGTATGTTTTTTAGATTTTTATTTATATAAATTTGGAAAATTGATAGAAGACTAGTTAGCAGTACAGCTGACAAAGAAGAAATTAGTGCGATTGTTGCTTCGGTAGTCATTTTATTCTTTTATTTAGATTTGATTTAAGCCATTACGCATAACGAACTAGCCTTAACGACGTAGGCTGACCCTGAGTCCCGGAACGGGACGTTAGGGACTGGAACGACACTTGCGTAGGCAAGGGGAGTGCCAGAAGCCTATGTGTCGCAGACCGAGCGAGGCCGTAAGTGCCGAAGCGAAGCGTTAAGGTGC
>NZ_RQFO01000012.1 GCF_004770045.1 Leptospira montravelensis | reverse complement strand
TTCAAAGAAAATTTAGAAAAAATACATAAGGAGAATACATTCATTTCTAATAAATACGAGTCTCCATTTCCAATCATTGACTACCTTTCCAAAACTATTAAAGGAAATGCTCTCGATCTTAATCAGGTTGATTTTTTAATAGATGGTTCCACGCAAATTCATAAAAAAGATAAAACCTTCTCTTTTTCTAACCACGAATTCGTAAATCGTTACATTAAACACATCATTCCACAAAACATTAAATCCATTCGTTATTCTGGATTCTACAGTTCCGCTTCTAAAGAAAAATATCTTATCGTTAATAGTTTATACAATCACGATCTAGAACTAGAAATCATTCCAAATGATAATGATCAAAACTCGAGCAATGACGATTCTTACAAAATACATAAAGCTTGTCCGATCTGTAATCAGAGAATGATACTTCTACAAGAAGTTGACGAATTCAAGGTACCAGATATTGTTTACATCAAATTTGGAAAGGATCCTCCTACTGAAGATCTTTTTACAAAACTTGTTGCTTAGTTTTGACTCAACTTGGGACTATTAAATTCCTTAGAGAAAAAAAATAGCTAACAAATCAAATTCAAGCCAGGGCACTGCATATAACAGCGCCTTAACGCTTCGCTTCGGCACTTACGGCCTCGCTCGGTCTGCGACACATAGGCTTCTGGCACTCCCCTTGCTTGCGCAAGTGTCGTTCCAGTCCCTAACGTCCCGTTAACGGGACTCAGGGTCAGCCTACGTCGTTAAGGCTAGTTCGTTAT